>JBGPVT010000007.1:0-22146 GCA_041491825.1 Xanthobacteraceae bacterium
AGCTGAAGACATTGGGCGCGATCAGGCCGGCGGCGATGCCGCCGATCATGCCGCCGAACGACATCCAAAGATAAAACTCGGTGAGATGGCGCGCCGGCGGGCGCCGGCGCGCCAGCTCGCCGTGGCAGACGAGCGCGGTGAAGAAGAACGCCGCGAGATTGATGCAGATCGTCGTGAAGATCGAGTCGGTCGAGCCGTTGATGTAGACCCCGGCGAGCAGCGCGATGGAAACCGCTTGGGCGGCGAGCGCGAAGCGGTACGGAATGACCGGCCGGGTTTGAAACACGATCACGAAGGTTAAGAGATAAAGCGCGAGCGGAAGCACCCATAGGAGCGGCGAAGCGGCGACGTCGGTCGAAATATGCGCCGTGACCGCGATCAGGAAAGCGGATGGAACCGCCGCAAGCGCGATCCAGATCCATGCGTCTTTCCAGCTCGGCGCTCCCGCGCCCGCGCGGACGGGTGATAGCGGCTTTCGGCCCGTGGTCGGCCAAAGCACCGCGCCGCAAAGCGCGATCAACAGGATCAATGCGTAGAAGCCGAAGGTCCAAAAACGCGTCTGCTCGCCGAGCCGCGTCAACGGTTCGACGAAGAAGGGATAGCTTAAGAGCGCGAGAAAGCTTCCGACATTGCTCGCCGCGTAGAGAAAATAGGGATCGCGCGCCGAGGGGTGGCCCGTGCGCGCGAACCACGCCTGCAACAGCGGCGCGTTCGCCGCGAGCGCGAAAAACGGCAGCCCGATCGAGATCGTGAAGAGGCCGATGAGATAAAACGTCTCGCCCGAGGCCGGCGGACGTCCCCAGCCCGCCGCAATGGCGAGCGGAAGCGAGAAGAGCGCGAGCAACAGAACCGCGAGATGGGTCGCGATCGCCATCCGTCCGGGCAGATAATGCGTGATCAAATGCGCGTAGGCATAGCCCGCGAGCAACGCCGCCTGGAAGAAAACCATCGCCACCGACCACACCGAAGGCGAGCCGCCGAGCCGCGGCAGCACGAGCTTGGTGAACATCGGTTGCACCGCGAAGATGAGCGCGGCGCTCAGAAAAATCGCAAGCGTAAAGAGCGCAAGTAAAACGCCGTGGGAAAGCCCCGGCGCGTGCGCGGCTTGGTTCTTTGATTTTCGGGCGGCCATCATTTGCTCCGCCGATTCGAGAATGCCGAATCGCGGAAGCGATTGGCTGCCAGCTTCGGGATGATCGCTGAAGCCTTCGAGCCCGTCTACTGCTGCATATCGCCGCGCCACGGAAAAGGGCGGCGCTTCTTGACGCCCTTCTTGCAAGCCTCGCCGACTTACAGATGAATGACCGCCACGATCTCCCAGGTTTCGGGGTCTATGACCAGGAGCTGATCGCCGACAATGATATATTTGTATCCCTCGTATTCGGGAGCGTATTCGACGATATCCTCCGGCACGTCATAGAACGCGTAATCGGACGGCACATAGGCGCCGACGAAGATGGGGAAGCCAACACGCGCCACGCGGTGGAAATGACGCCGGTGGCCGCGGAACGCCTCGCGAATATGAGCCCGCTGGGTTTGAGAAATTTGCACGGCCGCTCGTCCGCTCACCCGCTTCTGCTCGCCGGCGCGAATTCTGTTTCGCTCGATCCGTTGCACCGATGGCGGCTGGAAATTCTGCTGCTTGATGACCGTGCGATTGCGTGTGACGTTGCGGTTGAAATCCTGCTGACGAACGGTGATGCGGTTCTGGTTTTGAATTCTCGCGGTATTGCCGCGGTTGATGCTGACGCCGCCCTGCGGCTGCACGTGAACTCTGGAGCCGCCGCCCGAGCGCGCTGGCGCCGGCCTTCCTCCTTGTTTTTGGTTTTCGGCGCCGATCGCGGCTGTGCCAAATGCCAGCACTCCGGCCAGCGCCAGATGCGCGAGGTACTTCACTTTCATGGCGACCATCCCCGATACGCTAGAACGAGAAGTCGCCCCACGAGATACTTGGTAGTCCGTGCGAGGTTCTGCAAGGAATGCGGAATAATCAAGGCTTGGAGTTGTTCGGCCTTGGGAGGAACAACCGGCCTCGCCTCGTCTCGGCTAGCGCCGAAGGTGCGCCGGGATCGGCACCGGGGCCGCGATCTTCATCAGGATATAGGTGACGGCGAGCGTCGCGAGATAAATCGCCACCTCCATTCCGGTCGGCTGGTCGTTATAGCCGATCAGCGTGCGCAGCACTTTGCCGAGCAAGCTCGAGTCCGAAAGAATGCCGGAGCTATTCCACAATACCGTGCCGAGCGCGGTGACCATGTTCGCCTGTTCGAGGAACCCGACCGCCTGTGCCGCCATGCCGGCGGCGAGGAGAGCGATCATCAGGCTCGTCACCGCGAACAGATAGCGTCCGGGAATGCGCAACAGCCCGAGATAGGTCAGCACGCTGACCAGCGCGCCGAGCGCGAGACCGAGAAGCCCGCCGAGCAGAATGCTGAGGCTCCATCCCCCTTCCGAAGTCATGATGCCATAGAGGAAAAGCACGACTTCGGATCCCTCGCGCAGGATGGCGATCCCGACCACCACCGCGAGCGCGAGCAAGGTGCGGGAGCCCGCGACGACGGCCTTCCCCAGCGTCAACATTTCGGTGGCGATTTCCCGGCCATGCCGGGCCATCCAGACATTGTGCCAGGTGAGCATCACCACGGCGATTCCGAGCACCGTCGCGTTGAATAGCTCCTGCCCCATGCCGGCGAAGGCCGCCGTGATCGCTCCTACGAACAAGGCAACCAGGCACGCACCGATAAACCCGGCGATAATGCCGCCCGTGATCCATTGGCCGCGGTGCGTGACCGCCTTGGTCGCGGCCATCACGATGCCAACGATGAGCCCGGCCTCGATGACCTCGCGAAAGACAATGACAAGCGCGGCGAGCATGCTTCAGCCTTCTTATTTCACCACCAATACACCATTGCCGGTGTCTTGATGAAAATCATCGAAGAACTTGTAGCTGCCGGGCGCGAGCGGCCGGATATTGATGGTGGCTTCGCTATTGCCCGGAACCACCTTTTCCACGCGAAGCGAAACGCTCTCGAATTCCATCGGCGTCGGATCGAGGTTTTTGACCCGAAGGACGATCGGTTGATTGGCCGGCGCGGTAATCGTGCTCGGCTGAAAACGGTGGTTCTGGATCGAGATCTGCACCGTGACCGTTTGCTGGGCGCTCGCTTGCGGTAGCCCGGCGAAACAAAGCCATAAGGCCGCGGCAACGAGCGCCGCTCCGGTCCGTTTCATCTTGTTTGCTGTCGTCGACATGACGTTCTCCCGCCCTTGGCTTGACCCGCTTAAAATTCATAAGCAAATTTCAGCTTGCCCTTTTGACGCGAAAATTCCTCGAGATTGAGATGGCTGGGATCGCCAACCGTGCGGCCCCTGACCTGCGTCGCCCATGCCGCCGTCATGAAGGATTTGCGCGAGAGCTGCAGAAACATCGTGGGCCCGACGAAGAGCGCATCTCCCGTGAATTGGTTGAGAGCAATACCATCATAGTGGCGGAAATAGCCGACCTCCGCTCCGACCGTCAGCGGAGGCAGCGGGCGGAAAGAGATCGCGCCCGACAGGCCGAGCTTGGATTCCCGCGTCATCGCCTCGGTCAGCGAATGCGTTACCTCGGGCTCGTAGATAGCGTTGAAGCCGAGATAGATCCGGTTCTCGACAAGCTCCATATCAAGCGCAAGTTTGGTCTCGAATTCGTAATTGGTGACCTGATTGCCGCTCGTTTCATCAATGCGGCGCCAATTCGGCTCGAACGAGATCGTGCCCGAAATCGGCGAATTCGGACCACGTTCGAGGAAAAGATAACGAATCTCGCCGAACAAGCCGCCGAACTCGAACGCGTTGCGATTCTCGAGGTCCGTTACGTTTCTGATGTTGTGGGACGCAACCAACCCGCCGAGTTCGATTTGAAAGAATTGGCTCGGCGTGAACTCGTATTCGAGCTTGGTTTCGGTGGCGGCGTAGCGGCCGTCGCGCTTGCCAAAACGGCCGACGGTTTCGGTCGTGACTTCCTTTTCGCCCTGCAGGCCGATGCCAGACCCGGTGGTGAAACCGAAAATATATTTGGTTTCGATCTCTTTGAAAGCGGTGGATACGAAATTCGGGCCGGAATCCCCGGCGCGCGCGGGCGTAAAACCGCTTGCATTGAGAAACGGCGCCGCCGCAAGCGCCGCCGCAATCATCCGTCCGGTTCTTATTTTGGTCATTTGCTTCTCGCTCTCAATCGCATAAAGCGCGGACAGATCGTCTCGCGCTTTGCGATAGAACAAAGCTTGCGATAAAAAATGTCAAGCAAAATCAATAGTTTAAACGGATTCTAAGCTCCGCGAGCTTTAAAATAGAACAATTCAAAAGAGATTAGGCCGCCTCGCGCGGCAGCCGCGCCGGATCGTAGGAGAGCAGCGGCGCCAGCCACTTCTCGCACTCGACGACGCTCCAGTTCTTACGCCTGGCGTAATCCTCGACCTGATCGCGATCGATGCGCCCGACGCCGAAATAGGCGCTCTCGGGATGGGAAAAATAAAGTCCCGACACCGACGCGCCCGGCCACATGGCGAAGCTCTCGGTGAGCGTGACGCCGATTTCCCGCTCCGCATCGAGGAGACGGAAGAGCGTTGCCTTCTCGGTGTGATCCGGTTGCGCCGGATAGCCGGGCGCGGGCCGGATGCCGCGATAATTCTCTTCGATCAATTCGTCGTTCGACAGATTTTCACCGGGCGAATAGGCCCAGAATTCCTTGCGCACGCGCTGGTGCATCCGCTCGGCAAAGGCCTCCGCCAGCCGGTCGGAGAGCGCCTTCAGGAGGATCGCGTCGTAATCGTTGTTGGCGCCCTTGAGGGCGGCGGACTTCTGCTCCTCGCCGATACCGGCGGTGACGACGAAGCCGCCGAGATAATCGGGAGCCTTGCTCGTAAGCGGCGCCACGAAATCGGCAAGCGCCAGATTCACGCGCGCGTCGCGCCGCGGCATTTGCTGGCGCAGCGTATGGATGACGGCGAGGCGCTCGCGCCGCCTGTCGTCCTTGAACAGCACGATGTCGTCGCCGTCGGCGTTCGCGGGCCAAAATCCGATGACCGCGCGCGCTTCCAGCCAGCGCTCATTGACGATCCGCTCGAGCATTGCGAGCGCGTCCTTGTGCAGCGCGCGCGCGGCGGCACCATATTTCGAGTCTTCCAGAATATGCGGATAGCGTCCTTTCAACTCCCACGCCGTGAAGAACGGCGACCAGTCGATGACCGGCACGAGATCGGAAAGATCGTAGTGGCGAAACGCGCGGGTGCCGAAGAAGGTCGGCTTCGGCGGCGAATAGTTCGAAAAATCGAGCTTCAGGCGGTTCTCGCGCACGAGCGCGAGCGGCTGCCGCGCCTTGGCGTCGTCCGCGCGCGCGTGCGCCTCGGCGACCTTGGCATATTCGCTGCGCGTCTTCGTGACATAGCCCGCGCGCGTCTCGGGGTTAAGCAGCGTCGAGACGACGCCGACCGCGCGGCTCGCATCGGTGACGTAGACCGCCTGCCCGCGCAGGTAATTGGGCGCGATCTTCACCGCGGTATGCACGCGGCTCGTGGTGGCGCCGCCGATCAAGAGCGGCAGGTCGAATCCCTCGCGCTCCATCTCCGCCGCGACGTTGCACATCTCGTCGAGCGAGGGCGTGATCAGGCCCGAAAGGCCGACGATGTCGACCTTTTCCTTGCGCGCGGTCTCCAGGATCTTCTGCACCGGCACCATCACGCCGAGATCGAGCACCTTGTAATTGTTGCATTGGAGCACGACGCCGACGATGTTCTTGCCGATGTCGTGCACGTCGCCCTTTACCGTCGCGAGCAGGATTTTTCCGGCGGCGGGCATCTCGGCGAGCCCCAGCCGCTCCTTTTCCTCCTCCATGAAGGGCATGAGATACGCGACCGCCTGCTTCATCACGCGCGCGGACTTCACCACCTGCGGCAGGAACATCTTGCCCGCGCCGAACAGATCGCCCACGACGTTCATGCCGCTCATCAAGGGCCCCTCGATCACCGCCAAGGGCCGCGGCGCGTTCTTGCGCGCCTCCTCCGTGTCCGTCTCGACGAATTCGTTGATGCCGCTGACGAGCGCGTGCTCGAGCCGCTTCTCGACCGGCCATTCGCGCCAGGCGAGATCCGCCTCGCGCTTCTCGACGCCGCCGCCCTTGTAGCGCTCGGCGAACGCCAAAAGCCGCTCGGTCGCGTCGGCGCGGCGGTTGAGCACCACGTCCTCGCACGCCTCGCGGAGTTCGGGATTGAGTTCGTCATAGACCGCGAGCTGGCCGGCATTGACGATGCCCATGTCCATGCCCGCCGAAATCGCATGATAAAGGAAGACCGCGTGCATTGCCTCGCGCACCGCCTCGTTGCCGCGGAAGGAGAAGGAAAGGTTCGACACGCCGCCGGAAATATGCGCGTACGGCAAATTCTTGCGAATCCAGCGCACTGCTTCGATGAAGGTGACGCCGTAATTCGCGTGTTCCTCGATGCCGGTCGCGACCGCGAAGATATTGGGATCGAAGATGATGTCCTCGGGCGGGAAACCGACTTCCTCGGTGAGAATCTTGTAGGCGCGCGCGCAAATCTTGGTCTTGCGCTCGAAGGTATCGGCCTGGCCCTGCTCATCAAAGGCCATCACCACGACGGCGGCGCCGTAGCGCCGCACGAGGCGCGCATGCGCCCTGAAGGCGTCTTCGCCCTCCTTCATCGAGATCGAGTTGACGATGCCCTTGCCCTGCACGCATTTGAGGCCGGCCTCGATCACCGACCATTTCGAGGAATCGACCATGATCGGCACGCGCGCGATGTCGGGCTCCGACGCAATGAGATTGAGGAACGTCACCATCGCCGCTTGAGAATCGAGCAGGCCCTCGTCCATGTTGACGTCGATCGCCTGTGCGCCGTTCGCCACCTGGTCGCGCGCGACCTCAAGCGCCGTGGCATAGTCGCCGTCCTTGACGAGCTTGCGGAAGCGCGCGGAGCCGGTGACGTTGGTGCGCTCGCCGATATTGACGAAGGGAATTTCCGGCGAAAGCTCGAACGGCTCCAACCCCGCGAGCCGCAGCCGCTTCGGAATGTCGGGGATCCGGCGCGGGGCTTTTCCCTCGACCGCTTTTGCGATCGCCGCGATGTGCTCCGGCGTCGTGCCGCAGCAGCCGCCGATGATGTTGACAAGGCCGGCGCTCGCGAACTCGCCGAGGAGTTCCGCCATGTATTCCGGGCTCTCGTCGTAGCGACCGAACTCGTTGGGCAGTCCCGCGTTCGGATAGGCGCAGATGAGTGTGTCGGCGATGCGCGAAAGCTCCGCGATATGCGCGCGCAATTCCTTCGCCCCGAGCGCGCAATTGAGACCCACCGACAGAGGCTTTGCATGCGCGATCGAGTTCCAGAACGCCGCCGGCGTCTGGCCCGAAAGCGTGCGCCCGGAAAGATCGGTGATGGTGCCGGAGATCATCACCGGCAGCCGGATGCCGCGCTCCTCGAACAGTTTTTCGATCGCGAAAATCGCGGCCTTGGCATTGAGCGTGTCGAAGATCGTCTCGATGAGCAGAATCTCGGCGCCGCCGTCGACGAGGCCGCGCGCCTGCTCGTGATAGGCCGCGACCAGATCGTCGGAGGAAACCGCGCGAAAACCGGGATTGGAGACATCCGGCGAGATCGACGCGGTACGGTTCGTGGGCCCGAGCGCGCCCGCGACGAAACGGCGGCGGCCGTCTTCCTTTTGCGCGAGCATCGCCGCCTCGCGCGCGAGCCGTGCGCCGGCAAGGTTCAGCTCGTAAGCGACTTCCTCCATGCCGTAATCGGTCTGCGCGATGCGGGTGGAGGAAAAGGTGTTGGTCTCGACGATATCGGCGCCGGCACGGAAGTAATGGTGATGAATGTCGCGGATCGCCTTCGGCTGGGTGAGATTGAGGAGATCGTTGTTTCCCCTCACCTCGCGGTTCCAGGCATCGAAGCGGGCGCCGCGAAACGCGTTCTCGTCGAGCCCCAGCGCCTGGATCATCGTACCCATGGCGCCGTCGAGCACGAGGATACGTTCGCGCGCGCTCGCGCGCAGCGCGCGCTCGACTTCGGCGCCGTCGACGGGCGGAAGTTCCTCGGTCATGAGGCCGCCCTGATCTCCGCCGCGGCCGGCCGCAAGCCCAGGAGGTGGCACGTGGCATAAACGAGGTCGGCGCGGTTCAACGTATAGAAGTGGAAATCGCGCACGCCCTTGTCGACGAGGTCGAGCACCTGCTCGGCGGCGACGGCGGCGGCGATGAGCTTCCGCGTCGCCGAATCCTCGTCGAGCCCGTCGAAACGCCGCGCGATCCAGGAAGGCACCGAAGTGCCGCAGCGCTCGGCGAAGTTGCGCGCCTGCTTGAAATTCTGCACCGGCAAGATGCCGGGTACGATCGGCACGGAAATTCCCCGCGCGCGCACCTTGTCGAGAAATCTAAAATAGACGGCATTGTCGAAAAAGAACTGCGTCATTGCCCGCGTCGCGCCGGCATCCACCTTCTTCGCGAGCACGTCGAGCTCCGTCTCGATCGAGGGGCTGTCCGGATGCTTTTCCGGATAGGCCGAAACGGAAATCTCGAAATTGCCGATCTTCTTCAGGCCGGCGATGAGATCGGTCGTATAGGCATAGCCGCCGGGATGCGGCACGTAGCGTTTGCCGGCGCCCTCGGGCGGATCGCCGCGCAACGCGACGATATGGCGGACGCCCGCGTCCCAATAACCGCGCGCGACCTTGTCGATCTCCTCGCGGGTGGCGGCAACGCAGGTAAGATGTGCTGCGGGCTTAAGATTGGTCTCTTCGAGAATCCGCACAATGGTGGCGTGCGTGCGCTCGCGCGTCGAGCCGCCGGCGCCATAGGTGACCGAAACGAAATTCGGCTTCAGCGGCGCCAGCCGCGCGACCGACGCCCACAGCGTCTGTTCCATTTCCTCGGTCTTCGGCGGAAAGAATTCGAAGGAGACCGCGATCGGGATCGAGCGCTCGCGGCTCGGACGAAAGGTTTCGACGCTCATCGGGCCTCGCTATCCGGTCGATTCTAGAAGGATGTCCCTAGAAACCGATTTAGTCATGGATCAGGGTATAATAACGATATAAAGATATCTTTATATAGAAACCAAGCTTGACACAACAAGCATTGAGGGGTTCGATTGATATTGGTGCAGGCGGTCCGGTCACCAAGCGGCCGGACCCTTTGGGAACGCGGTAAGGCCTTGATTCTTTGGCCAAATCCGCGGCTGCTCCCGCAACTGTAGGCGGGTAGTCCCTTCCACATGCCACTGGGCGAAAGCCCGGGAAGGCGGAAAGGGGCGATTACCCGCGAGCCAGGAGACCGGCCTGCACTGGTCATCCTTCCAACGTGCGGCGAGCGCGTATGGGGCGGCTTGTCCGCAGCGGTGACGACCGAAGTCAACCGTTGCGGGGAGCCAATGCAGCCGCTTCCGAAACTCAAAAGTGCTTACGCCCGGATCCGGAATCCGGCGCGCATGCGCTCTTCCGCGACTTGTCCAACGACAATCGCTGGGGGCGATCCATGTCAAACACGACGAAATTCACGCGGGCACTTTTCCTAAGTCTTCCGATCTTCAGTTTTCCGGTCTCTTGCGCGCTCGCGCAGCAGACCGTGTTGCCCGAGACCGTGATTTCCGCGACCGCGCTGCCGACTTCGAACGAAGAAGTCGCAAGTTCCGTCACGGTCATCACCGAAGAGCAAATCAAGCGCGAACAACGCCGCACCCTTCCCGACTTGCTCGCGACCGTGCCTGGCCTGAACGTCGTTCAGACCGGCGGCCCGGGCGGGCAAACGTCGGTGTTCATGCGCGGCACCAATGCCGACCATGTAAAAGTGCTGATCGACGGAATCGAGGTCAACGACCCGAGCCAGCCGAAGCGGCAATTCGATTTCGGCCCCCTGATGACGGACGACATCGAGCGCGTCGAGGTCTTGCGCGGCCCGCAAAGCGGCCTCTATGGCGCCGACGCGCTCGGCGGCGTCATCTCGATCACCACCAAGAAGGGCTCGGGTCCGCCGAAATGGACCGCGACCATGGAAGCCGGATCGTTCGGCACCTTCAATCAATCGATCCAGGTGAGCGGCGGCACGCAGAACGCCCATTACGCCTTCACCATGGCGCACAGCCTCATCGGCAGCACGCCGGTGACGCCGCTTGAGGTCTTGGCGCCGGGCGAGCGCCGCAACAACGACTGGTACAACAACTACACCTATTCGGGAAAAGTCGGCGCCGATCTATCGGATATTTTCAGCATCAATTTCGTCGGCCGCTACAACGACATGACGCTGCGCACGACCAATGACGACTTTTCCGCCTTTCCGCTTGTCATGCCGTTCGCGGACCGCAGCATCTACATCAGCCATCAGTTCAATGGATCGGGCGAGGCGCTGTGGAAGCTCTTCGACGGAAGGTTCAACAACCGCGTGGGAGTTCAATACACCGATTACGCGCGCGCGAGCATGGACCCGAATAGCCCGTGGCAAACCTTCGATGGCCAGCGCACCAAATATTATTGGCGATCGGATCTGGCGCTGGCCAAAGGCCAAACGCTGTTAATGGGCGTCGAACGCGAAGTTGAAAACGCGCACACGGTCACGACCTTCGGCGGCCTCACCGGAAGCAACGGCAACACCGGCGCTTATGCTCAATTACAATCGGCTTTCGGCGACCGCTTTTTCGTGGCCTCGAACATTCGCCACGATGACAACGATGCATTCGGCGGCCACAATACCTGGCGGATCGCACCCGCCTTTCTCATTCTCGAAACCCAAACCAAACTGAAGGCGAGCTACGGCACCGGCTTTCGCGCGCCTTCGCTCAACCAATTGTTCGATCCATTGTCGGGCAATCCGGCCCTGAAGCCGGAACAAAGTCGGGGCTATGATTTCGGCTTCGAGCAGTCGCTATGGCAGAAGCGCGTGAGTTTCGGCGCCACCTGGTTTCGTAACGACGTCGAGAATTTGATCACCTTCGCGTCGGCTTTTCCGTTTCAGTTCATGAACATCAACAGGGCCAAGACCCACGGCATCGAGGCATTTGCCGCCGTGCAAGTCACCGATCGCTTTCAAGTACGGGCAGACTACACCTACACGATTGCCCTCGATGCCGTGACGAGCGCCCCGTTGCAGCGGCGACCGAAGGATAAGGCAAGCGTGAGCGCCGTTTGGCAACCGACTGACCGGTTGACGCTGTCGGCGACGGCGATTTGGGTCAGCGGCTGGTATGATTTTGATCGCTTCGGTCTCGTGTTCCCGGCTTTCCTAACGACCTCGTACAGAACCTTCAATCTCGCCGCCAACTACAAGATCAGCGAAAATGTCACGGTGTTCGGGCGGATCGACAATCTATTCGACGAACGCTACCAAGACCCGATCGGCTTCGAGCGCCCCGGCTTTGGGATCTTCGGCGGAGTCCGACTGACGAAATGATCTAGCGCGCGTCGAAATCGCTCACTTTCGAGCCGCCGCTTCCGCCGTCTCGGCGAGGATCCAGTCGATGAAGGACTGGTTGCCGCCTTTGACCGGCAGCACCAGCACGGCGGGCGTCTCGTATGAATGGCTCTCCTTCACGGCGGCGGTAACGCGCTCGGCAAGCGAGGCCCGCGTCTTCACGATCATCACCACTTCGTCGGCGGCTTCGACCGCGCCCTTCCAGCGGTAAATCGAACGCATGGCCGGCACGATGTTCACGCAAGCGGCCAGCCCCGCCTCGACGATCTTGCGGCCGCCTTTCTCCGCTTCGACAAGCGACGGATAGGTCGTGTATACGAGAACCGGCTCGTCCTTCATTGCAGTTTCCCGCGTATCGTTGCCATGACCAAGCCCGCCCAAAGCTACGACAAGATCGCCTTCGTCGCGAGCGCGCATGACGAGGCCGACGCCGCCAAGAAAGCGCTCGCCGCGCGCTATGGCGATGCCGACCCCGCCGAGGCCGGCGTCGTCGTCGCGCTCGGCGGCGACGGATTGATGCTGCAAACGCTCCACCGCTTTCGCGACACCGGCAAGCCGATCTACGGCATGAGCTGCGGTTCGGTCGGTTTTCTCATGAACGAGTTTGTCGTCGACGGCCTGAAGGAGCGGATTGCCGCGGCCGAGCGTGCCGTGATCCATCCGCTCGCCATGGAAGCGGTCGACGCCAAGGGCAAAATCCATCGCGCGCATGCAATCAACGAGGTTTATCTGTTTCGCGAAACCTACCAGGCCGCCAAGCTCCGGCTCTCGATCGACGGCAAGGTGCGGCTCGCCGAATTGATCTGCGACGGCATCCTGGTCGCCACGCCCGCGGGCTCCACCGCCTATAATCTCTCGGCGCACGGGCCGATCTTGCCCCTCAATGCGACGTTGCTGGCGCTCACGCCGCTGAGCCCCTTCCGTCCGCGCCGCTGGCGCGGCGCGCTTCTCCCCGATACCGCCCGCATCGAGATCGCCGTGCTTGAGCCCGACAAGCGGCCGGTGAGCGCGGTCGCCGACCATGTCGAAGTCCGTTCCGTGGTCGCGGTGCGGGCGCGCATGGACAAGGCCTCCTCCATGATCATGCTGTTCGACCCCGGCCATAACCTCGACGAACGCATCCTCGCCGAGCAGTTCGGCTATTGAATTACCGGAAAATTAACGCAGTCTGGCGCTAATGGGCCGAGGCCCGCGCGAGGGTTTCGTGCGCGGGGACGGCACCATGATCAGAATCGAATTCCATCGCCTGCGCTTTCTCGTCGTCGACGACAACATGCACATGCGGCGCATCGTGCGCCAATTGCTGCACGGCTTCGGCTCGCGCGAAATCTACGAGGCCGAGGACGGCGCCGCCGGCTTAGAGGCCTTCAACGGCCATAACCCCGACATCGTGATCACCGATTGGGCAATGCCGATTTTGGACGGCCTCGAGCTCTCCCAGATGATCCGCAAGCCCGATGCCAATGCCAACCCCTACGTGCCGATCATCATGCTCTCCGGCCATTCGGAGAAGAACCGGGTGATGCAGGCGCGCGACGCCGGCGTAACCGAATTTCTCGCGAAGCCCATCGCCGCCAAGGCGCTCTACGAGCGCATCCTGAGCGTCGTCTTGAACCCGCGGCCGTTCATCCGGACCGCGACGTTCTTCGGGCCTGACCGGCGCCGTAACGTGAACCCGAACTATTCCGGTCCCGAGCGCCGCAAGGGCAAGGAGGGCGGCGAGACAATCCCGGTCGCGCCGCTCGCGAGCCAGGTCCTTCATGCCGGCAGGCCGCCAAAGGAAGCCGAGCGGCGTCCCGCCGCCTCGTCCGTGCGCCAATCGCCGCGCTCCGTGGGCGCCGCGAGCTGAACCCATGACGCATTGAGGAACCGTGATGGTCAAATCCCCGATTCAACAGGCGGAAGAAATAAAATTCAGCGATCACACGGTGATCGTGCCTCCGCATCGCTTGAAGTCCGTCATCACGCACGCCTCCGAACAAGGCGACTACGCGATGGACGTCGTCGCCCGCGCGGAAGCGGCGCTCGCCGAGATCAAGCATGAATTCAAGGCATGGATGATCACGGAATGCGAAGCGCTCGAAGCTGCGCGCAATGACATGCGCAGCCAAGGCCCGTCGGCGCCGGCGCTACAAAAAGTTTACCTCGCCGCCCATGAAATCAAGGGCCACGCCGCCGTCCTCGGGTTTCCGCTGGCGGGCCGGATCGCGGGTATCCTCTACCGCCTTCTGACATACACGCCCGATCCGCAACTTGTGCCGTTGGCCGTGATCGACAGCCATGTGGACGCCATCCGCGCCGTGGTGCGCGAGCAAATTCATACGATGAACGACAAGACCGGTAAGGAAATCTTCGAGCGCCGGGCCGTCATCGTCGAGAATTTTCTCTCGCATGAGCTAGGCGACGCTTATGCCGCTATCGCGGGCGATGCTCCGCTCGCCTCGCAGACGTCAAAACAGGTCGGCAACAAGTAATAGCGGCTTGTATCCGCCGGCTCTTAAGCCGCCGCCACCAGATCCTCGGTGTAGATACGCGCTTCCTCACGCGCCGCTTCCGCCGCGAGCTTGCGCAACAACGCGAGCAGATGATCAAGCTCGCCGTCGGCCGCTTCTTCATAGCGAACGAGCACCCGCTCGACGATGCGCCGCCGCAGCACCGCGTGCCCCAGCGTATCGCCGGCAAATCCCGTTTCATGGATCACTTCAAGGGCGGCGCGGAAGGCGCGATAGGCGGCATCCGGCAATCCGGCCTTCTGGTAAAGCGCGCGAAAGCCGTGGCCGGAATGATCGGAGACGATGGCCGCCACGCGCCCGGGCTTGAGGCCCGAAAGCTCCGCCAGCGCCTCGACCAGAAAACGCAAATTGCCGGCGATGAGCGCGCGCAGCATCAGCCCGCCCGTGAGCTGGCCGCTGGCGACAAGATGGCGGATGAGATGCGTCACCTCGCGTGAATCGGTTTCGGCGGCGATCGCCACGGTAACGCGGTCGCAGGCTTCGCGCGCGACGTTGTGCGCGCGCTCCTCGGGCAGCCATTCCCGATGCGCGACGAAGCGGGCGAGCGTGTCGGAAAGTTTCGCGACGAGCGCCTGCCGCGTCTCCACCGCGAGGTCCTCGCGAAGAAGCAGCGGCTCGCGCACGGCGGCAAGATGACCATGCCGCTCGGCAATGCGATTGAGAACCGCTCCCGTCAGCTCCGCGTCCGGATTCTCGATCAGCGTGAGACAAGCGGCGGCGGCCCCGATTTCGGCGATGGCGGCGGCGAGCGAGCAAGAGAGCGGCGCCCGCGAGGCGACCGCGCATTGCACGCGCTCGACGGTGCCGGCGATGAGGTCGATCAGCTCGCCCTCGTTCAGAACCGGCGAGCGCGCGGCGACGATCTCGGCGATATCGGTCTGGTCGCGGACGAGCCCCAGGATCACGCCGTGCGGCGCGTCGGCGGAAGAAGCAAGCGCTTCGGCGAGCGCGCGGCGCACGAGCGGAGACGGATCGTCGAGCAGCACGGTCATTGCCGCTTCGGCGGCAAGCCGATCCTCGCGGGCAAGATCCGAATAAAGATAGGCGCGGGCAAGAGCGCTGGTTGCATCGGCCCGGTCGCCGGGAGGCGCCGTCTGAACCCAGCACAAGAACTGACGCACAATCATCGCGACACTCGACGCTGCCGACTATTTCGGAAGACGAGTATCGCGCCGGGCGCTTAATAAAGCGTTCAGCTTAAATCTTTGGAATTGATTAACAATTACGCCGCGGGAAGGCGGGGCTCAGGTGCCGGTACGCCGTCCGCCATTGGTGACCTGGTCTTTCTGGAAGGTGGAAAGTTCCGTCGGAGCGCCGGCGCTATCGCCGTTCGCCGTGGAAACGATCCGGCGCGTCGTGGCGCCCGCTTCGCCGCCGCCCCACAATTCGCGCACCGTGTCCGAAAGCGCGCCGCTGCGTTCGGTGCGGAACATCGACTGAAAGATGGGACCGTCGTTTGCGGTCAATCCTTTGGCGGCCGACGGCGATTCGAGGTCGGGAAGCTGTACCTGCACCATGCGCATCCGCGCCGGTTCGCTCCGCGCCGCGTACCTTGCCGCCG
The DNA here is from genome assembly GCA_041491825.1 of Xanthobacteraceae bacterium. Taxonomy (GTDB): domain Bacteria; phylum Pseudomonadota; class Alphaproteobacteria; order Rhizobiales; family Xanthobacteraceae; genus Palsa-892. Next base: position 15,527 of record JBGPVT010000007.1, read on the forward strand.
GCACGAGGCTTGCCGGCGAAACCGGCCGGGCGGGATCGATCGCCTGGTCGGGATTCACGACTTGCGCCACGCCCGCCCGCGGCTCCAGCGGCGGAGACGGAGCGCGATCGTGTTTGGCGACGAGCCCCGCATAGACATCGGCGGCATTTCTCACCGCCCCGTCGCGCTTGTAGAAGATCGGGCGATTGGCGCGCGCGGCATCCGGATAGACGCTCGCGGCGGAGACAGAGGGCTGGTTTTGCGCGAGCGAGATCAGCTTGCGGGCGCCGCTCGCCCCCAGAAAATGCGCGATATAGAGCTCGCCCGAAGTAGGCTGCCGTCCGAGGCTGGCGGTGAGATAGTCGGAATTGCGGCCCGCGAGCGCACCGGCCATGAGCGCGGAAACGATGGGATCGTCGCGCAGTTTGAGGATTTCGGCGCGCTTGGCGGGATCGCGCACCGTGTAGCGGCCGTTCGCTGTTTTTTCGATCGCCGACGCTTGTTGCGCGAGGCCGTAGCGCGGCCCCTCTTCCTTGACCATGGCGAGCCAGGTGGTGTCGATGAACTGGAAGAGCCCGCGCGCCGATGAAGTCGAAGCCTTGGCGGTGGGATCGAGCGCGGATTCGCGGATCGCCGTGCGCAGGAGAAAATCGAAGGGGGTCCCGGTCGTCCGGCTCGCTGCCTGGATCGCCGAGTTGATGCGGTCACCCGCACCGTTGACGTTGTCGAGGACCATTTCCCGTTGTCCTCAGGCCCGCCCGCCCGGATCGAGCGAAAAGTCGGACCGCGCCGCCTAAGCATTGGGTTGGTATGGTAAAGGAAGCCTTAACGAGTATGCACGGGAGGAGACCATGAGCGAGCCCCGCCGCCACAAGCGAGGCGGCTTCTATTTCGAGGATTTCAAGGTGGGCGAAACCATCGAGCACCGGCTCACCCGCACGGTGACCGAAATGGACAACATGCTGTTCTCGAACATGACGCTCAATCCACAGCCGCTACATATCGATCGCCATTTTTGCCTCGAGACCGAGTGGAAGCAGCCGCTGATGAATTCGCTCTTCACGCTCGGCCTGATGATCGGGATTTCGGTCAACGATACGACCGTAGGCACCACGATCGCCAATCTCGGCATGCAGGACGTGAAGTTCCCGCACCCCCTCTTTCAGGGCGACACGGTGCATTGCACGACCGTGATCGTCGACAAGCGCGAATCGAAATCGCGGCCCGACGCCGGCATCGTCGAGTTCCACCACCGCACCTTCAACCAGGACAACAAGCTCGTCGCCGAATGCCGGCGCCAGGCCTTCATGCGGAAACGCCCCGCCTGACTCTTAGAGCAGCTTCGCGGCCTTGGCGCGCGCGAGCACGCGTTCCGCATATTTGACGTGCAGCATGTCGAGCATCTCGCCCTTGAAACCAACCGTGCCCTTCCCGGCCTTGGCGAAGGCCTCGAGGATTTCCTGCGCGCGCGCGATCATTTCCTTCGCCGGCGTGAAGATCTCGTTCACCACCGGCACCTGATCCGGATGAATCACCATCTTGCCGAGGAAGCCGTCGCGGCGGGCGGCAAGCGATTCTTTTCGCAAGCCTTCGCCGTCCTTGTAGTTGGTGAATACCGTGTCGATCGGCGTCACCTCGGAGGCGACCGCCGCGAACAGGCAGAGCGAGCGCACGAGCCGATAGGGCTCGGTGTAGCGGCCGTCGGGATAGCGGTTGGCTTCCGCCGCGATTTCGGCGGATAGGTCCTCGGCGCCCCAGGTCAGCGCCTCGCAGCGCGGGCTCGCGCCGCGATAAGTCCCCATGTCGAAAATCGAAGCGCTGGTTTCGGTCGCGATCGGGATGATCCGAGTCGAGCCGTCGGGAAGTCCGGCGATCGCCTCGCGCGGGGCGAGCTTGGCGCCGAGCGCGATTACGTCGGCGCCGCCCGCCGACTTCGGCAGCATGATGCCCTCGGGCGTGCCGGCGAACACGGCGTCGAGATCGTCGTCGATCAATCCCGTGCCGAGCGCGTTCACGCGCACATAGAGCCGCGGGCGCGGCTCGTCGCGCGAAAGCGAGCGCAAAAAATCGCGCACGATTGCGCGGGCCTTCGCCTTCGCGTCCGGCGCGATGGAGTCCTCGAGATCGAGGATCAGGACGTCGGCGCCGGCACCCAGCGATTTCGCGAGCTTCTTTTCGCTGTCGCCGGGCACGAACAGAAGCGAGCGCATGTCAGCCGGGCCTCACCATGGTGAAGGTCTCGTCGAGAACGGAATAGTCGTGATAGCCGCAGCGCGCGATCGGCTTCATCGCCGCAGTATCGAGAAGCCCGTTCTTGATGAAGCGCTCGTCGATGTGAATGCCGACCACCTGCGCGATCACCACATGCCGGTCGAGCGGCCTGCCGGCGAGATCGTTAAGCGACACGATCTGCACAACCTTGCATTCCATCGCGCAAGGGGAAGCCGCGACGCGCGGCGGCTTCACCAGCTTCGAGGGTGCGGCTTTCAGCCCCGCCACTTCCATTTCGTTGACGCCGCGCGGCAGCGTCGCCGAGGTCTTGTTCATTTGTTCGCGCAAGTCCCAGGTCGCGAGTGAGCAAACGAATTCCTTCGTCTCGGCGATGTTGGCGACCGAGTCCTTGAAGCCCTCGCTCGAAAACATCACCATCGGCGGGCGCGACGAGACGCCGTTGAAATAGGAGTAGGGTGCGAGATTGATTTCGCCCTTCGCGCTCATCGACGTGATCCAGCCGATCGGGCGCGGCGCCACGATCGCCTTGAACGGGTCGTGCGGAAGCCCGTGGTCGTTCTTGTCGGTCTGATAAAACATCGAGCCCTCTAAATACGTGTCACGATTTCGGAAAGCGATGGCCGCGGGCGCTCCTCCTGCGCCGCCTTCGGCGTGCCGATGTGAATGAGCCCGGCGATGCGCTCATTGGCACCGACGCCGAGGAGATTGAGGCAAGGCCGCTCATAGGCAATCCAGCCGGTGACCCAGTTCGCGCCGTAGCCCATCGCGTGCGCGGCGAGTACGAGGCTCATGCAGGCGGCGCCCGCCGATAGGACCTGCTCCCATTCGGGAATCTTCGGATGCGGGCCGGCGCGCGAGACCACCGCGACGACGAGCGGGCAATGGGCGAAACGCTCAGGCTCCTTCGCAACCTGATCCTCCGTCGCTTCCGGGTGAGCATGGCGCAAAAGCGGCAGCATTTGCGCGGCGATTCGCTTCTTCTGCTCGCCTTCGATCACGAGAAAGCGCCAGGGCACGAGTTTGCCGTGGTCCGGCACGCGCGCGGCGACGGAGAGAAGCGTGTCGAGCTCGGCGGCGCTCGGGCCCGGCGCTTCTAGATCCGGGATGCGCGGCGAGCGGCGCGTTCGCATGAGTAGAAGGGCGTCCGGCATGGGATCGTCTTAGCCTTTCGCCCAGCCTGGTGGAAACCCTAGAAGCCCGGAGGGCCGCGGCATTTCGGGGCGCGGGGGGAAGCGGCCTTGCAATCGCCCCAAGACCGGAGGAGAAACGGCGCCGATGCTGTCCGTCCGTACGCTCGCCCGGCTCTCGGCCTTCGCGCTCCTCGCCTTGTCTTCGGCCGGGGCCTTCGCCCAGGTCGGATTTACCGGCCCCAGCGGCTCGGCGCCGAGTTTCGCGCCACCGCCCGCCTCGACACCCCAGCCACCGCCATCAGCACAACCGCGCGCGGTCGCAGCCCCCGCCGTAGCGCCGCCGCTCGCGTCCGGCAGTCAACGCGATCCACATGCTTTCATTCCGCAAGTCGCGACCGGCAAGGTCGCGCTCGCGGTTTCCGCGCGCTATGCGGCCGACGGGCCCTATATTCCGCGCTCGATGACCTGGCGGATTTTCGCCGAACGGCCCGACGGCGGCAATCCGCTGCCGATCGCGGAAGCGCAGGATGCTTATCCGATATTCGCGCTCGATCCCGGCAATTACATCGTTCATGCCTCCTACGGCCTTGCCAGCGCTTCGCGGCGCGTGCAGCTCACCGGCGAGACGAAGAAAGAAACGCTTGTGATTCCCGCCGGCGGCTTGCGCGTGCAGGGCCGTATCGGAGATCAGGTGATTCCGCCGCATCGTCTGCGCTTCGACGTCTATGAAGGAAGCTTCCTCCAGCGCGGACCCGTGAACGGCCGCGTCCGGAAAAGCGAAAGGCCGCCGGTGCTGCGCGGCGCCAGCGGCGGCGATCTCGTTTTCCTTCCCGCCGGAACCTATTACGTGCAATCGACCTTCGGCGACGGCAACGCGCAGATCCAGGCCGACGTGCGGATCGAGCCGGGCCGCCTCACCGACGCGACCGTGCATCACCGCGCGGCGCAGATCACGCTTCGCCTCGTCAACGCGCCCGGCGGCGAGGCGATCGCCAACACGCAGTGGTCGGTGGTGACGCCCGGCGGCGATTTGATCCGTGAATCGACCGGCGCCTTCCCGTCCGTGGTGCTCGCGGAAGGCGAATACATCGCGGTCGCGCGCCATATCGACAAGACCTGCCAGCAGACCTTCAAGGTCCAGTCCGGCAGCGACCGCGAGATCGAGGTGCTGACGGGTCAGTGCGAAACGCCCAACCCGTCGCGCAAATAGCGAAATCGTTGCTTCGTCTTATTGCGGCTTCGGCCCGTCGCCTTTGCAGACAATAAGCGTATTTCCGCCCTCGCTTTTCACCCAGTCGCCGCAACGGTCGCAGCCCGCGAGCAAAAGCACGAGCGCGAAAATGCCGAGGAGCGGCATAAGTTTCAACGAGCTTGAAGGTCCGTGCATGGGAACCTCATGGCTGCGCAACCATACAGCACGAAAGCGACGCAGGCGAGCGGTCTTCATCATGCCGCCTCTTGCAAGCGCTTCACATCCGGCGGTTCCGACTCCGCGCGCAACATCGCGAGCGCATCCTCCCACGCCATCGACTTCTGCTCGGGCGAGCCGAGACGGCGGATCGAAACCGTACGCTCGGCCGCTTCCTTCTTGCCGACCACCAAAAGCACCGGGATCTTCGCGAGCGAATGCTCGCGCACCTTATAGGTGATCTTTTCGTTGCGGAGATCCGCGTCCACCCGCAAGCCGGCGCGCGTCGCGGCATGCACGAGATCGGTGGCGTAAGCGTCCGCGTCCGACGTGATCGTGCAAACTGTCGCCTGGACGGGTGCGAGCCACAGCGGCAAATGCCCGGCGTAATGCTCGACGAGAATGCCGATGAAGCGCTCCAATGAGCCGAACATCGCCCGGTGCAGCATCACCGGCACCACCTTCTCGCCCGAGGGCGCGATGTAGAAGGCGCCGAGGCGGCCCGGCAGGTTCAAGTCGACCTGGATCGTGCCGCATTGCCAGTCGCGGCCGATCGCGTCGCGCAGCACGTATTCGAGCTTCGGCCCGTAAAAGGCGCCCTCACCCTTGTTCAGCGTCCATGGCCGGCCGGATTTTTCGAGCGCCTGTTTCAGCGCGGCTTCGGCCTTGTCCCACACCGCATCGTCGCCGAGGCGCTTCTCCGGCCGGTCGGAGAACTTGATCCGCACATCGTCGAAACCGAAATCGGAATAGATCGAAAGCAATTGATTGTTGATCGCGAGCGTTTCCTCCGCGATCTGCTCCTCGGTGATGAAGATGTGGGCATCGTCCTGGGTAAAGGCGCGCACGCGCAGGAGACCATGCAGCGCGCCCGACGGCTCGAAGCGGTGCACTTTGCCGAACTCGGCGATTTTCAGCGGCAGGTCGCGGTACGACTTCAGGCCGTTCTTGAAAATCTGCACGTGGCCGGGACAGTTCATCGGCTTGATCGTGTAGACGCGCTCGTCGTCCTCGTGTTTCTCGGTGAGGAACATCATCTCGCGGAATTTTTCCATGTGGCCCGAGGCGACCCAGAGCGAGGAATCCATCAGCTGCGGCGTATTCACCTCGAGATAGCCCGCCTCCTGCTGACGGCGGCGCATATAGGCGACGAGCGCCTCGAACAGCGTCCAGCCTTTCGCGTGCCAGAACACCGCGCCCGGTGCGTCTTCCTGGAAATGGTAGAAATCCATCTCGCGGCCGAGCCGGCGGTGATCGCGTTTCTCGGCTTCTTCCAATTGATGCAGATATTGGTCGAGTTGCGCCTGGTCCGGCCACGCCGTGCCGTAGATGCGCGTCAGCATCGGATTGCGCGAGTCGCCGCGCCAATAGGCGCCGGCGACCTTCATCAGTTTGAAGGCGCCGCCGACCTTGCCGGTCGAGGTCATGTGCGGGCCGCGGCAGAGATCGAACCAGTCGCCCTGTTTGTAGACCTTGATCGGCTCGCCCGCCGGGATTGCGTCGACGAGTTCGACCTTGAAGTGCTCGCCGCGGTCGGCAAACACTTGTTTCGCGTCCTCGCGCGACCACACTTCCTTGGTGAAGGGTTTGTCCTTGGCGACAATCTCCCGCATTTTCTTTTCGATGGCGGAAAAATCTTCCGGGGTGAACGGCTCGTTGCGGAAGAAATCGTAATAGAAGCCGTTCTCGATCACCGGCCCGATCGTCACCTGCGTGCCGGGCCACAGCGTCTGCACCGCCTCCGCCAATACATGCGCGCAATCGTGGCGGATCAACTCGAGCGCGCGTGGATCGTCGCGGGCGACGAATTCGACCCTAGCATCGCCTTCGATCCTGTCGGACAAATCCGCGAGCGTGCCGTCGAGCGTCAT
>JBGPVT010000008.1:0-20201 GCA_041491825.1 Xanthobacteraceae bacterium
GTAGAGACGGGCCACTTCGTCGAGCGCGAGCCATTGCGCGGGCGTGAGCGTGCCGCCCGGGATGCGCACCCGCAGCATGAAGGCGAAGGCCTTCTCCATCTTTTTCTTGGAACGCTCGGCGCGGAGGTCGCGGTCGTCCTGCAGATATAGGCCGTGGAATTTCACCAGCTGCTGGTCGTCGTCGCTGATCGCGCCGGTGATCTCGTCGGCCACGCCCTCGGCGAGCGTACCACGCAAGTAAGCGCTCGCTTCCTTGATGGCTTCGTTGCGCGATGGATCCTTGGCCATGGGCGAAGCGCCTTACGCGTTCAGTAGACGTCCTGCAAATAGCGCCGCTCGCTCTCCAGCTTCGCGAGCGCTTGCTGGGCAACTTCAGGCGAAACGCTTTTCACGTCGGCATAGGCGCGGGCAAGCGTCGAGCGCACGTCCTTCGCCATCGCCTTGGCATCGCCGCAGACGTAGAAATAGGCGCCGTTCTCGAGCCATTCGATGAGGTCGCGGCGGCGCTCCCACAGCCGGTGCTGCACGTAGATTTTCTGCGGCGTGTCGCGTGAAAAGGCGACGTCCATGCGAGCGAGCGAGCCCTCCTTCAGCGCGTCCTGCCACTCGAGCTGATAGAGGAAATCGTGCGTGAAGTGGCGGTCGCCGAAGAAGAGCCAGTTCCTGCCCTTGGCGCCGGTGGCGCGGCGCTCCTGCACGAAGGCGCGGAAGGGCGCGACCCCCGTGCCCGGCCCCACCATGATGATATCGCGCTCCGGCGAAGGCAGCGCGAAATGCTTGTTGGATTTCAACTTCGCGCGTACGCGCGCGCCTTTCTTTAGGCGATCAGCGACGAAGTTCGACGCCACCCCCTTGCGCGCGCGGCCGAAGCTCTCGTAGCGCACGGCGGAGACGAGGAGATGCGCCTCCTCGCCGACCTCGCGGCGCGAGGAGGCGATCGAATAGGCGCGGGGCGCAAGCGGTCGCGTCAGGCTGCGCAGTTGCTCGGCAGAAAGCGAAATCCGAAATTGCTCGACGAGGTCGATCAATTGCCGTCCAACAACCCAGCCCTTGGCCTCACCCGACTTGATAAGCGATTTAACATATCCCACGCCGGTGGCGGAAGCGTAGGTCTCGAGCGATTTAACCGAAAGTGTGGTGACGTCGCGCGATTTCAGAAATTCCGCACGCAATCCGTCGTCCGATGTGAGGCTCGCCGCCTTCAGAAGTTCATCGACATAGGCCGGATCGTTCTCCGGATAGATATCGAGCGAATCGCCCGGTTTGTAAGCGGGCGCGGCGCCGTCGAAGGCGAGCTCAAGGTGAATCGTTTCCTTGTCCGAGCGTGACGAATTGAGGTTGATCCATTCGCTCACTTCCGCCTCGACCGGGCCGGTCTCGGCCGCCGGCTGCTGGCGGGCGCCGAAATCGACGGCAATCACCGTGCCGCGCGCCGCTTCCGGCGGCGCCAGCGTCTTCAACGCCTTGTCGATCCACTCGGCGGCGGGCTTTTCGAAATCGAGGTCGCAATCGACGCGGTCGGCGACGCGCTTGGCGCCGAGCGCCTCTAGCCGCGCGTCGATGTTCTGGCCGATGGTGCAGAAATCCGCGTACGCCGAATCGCCGAGCGCGAGCACACCATATTCGACGCCCTCTAACTTCGGCGCGCCTTCGCTCATCAACTCCGCATAGGCGCGCGCCGCGCGGGCGGGCGGCTCGCCCTCGCCCCAGGTCGCGGCAATCACGATCAGCCGCTTGGCTTTCGCGAGCGTCGCAAGCTCGAGATCGGCCATGTCGACGACCGTGGGCTTCAAGCCCTGCTTGCGCGCGGCCTTGGCCGCGTCGTTGGCGAGCCGCTCGGAGTTGCCGGATTCGGTCGCATACAGAATCGTAAGCGGCTCCGCCGCCTGCGGCGGCGCCGCGGGCTGCTGTAGCGCCGGATGCGCCTGATCGAGTCCGGCGAGAAATCCCGCGAGCCAGGCGCGCTGAACGGGGCTCGCCGTGCCGACGACACGGTTGAGGGCTTCGATATCCTCTTCCGTGAAGGGCGCTGCTTTCGGGATCGTCAAAAGACTCATCGACTGTCCGCCAATTTCCCGGCCCAGACACGCGCCAGGCGCGGCTGAACCATAATCTCTTTGTATTATAGCTATTCACCCGTTGAATTACTGTCAAATAAATAAACAGCACAGTATATATATGTAATACACACGAGGCCGAGCCTATCCCTTTGCAAGGCAATATAAAAAAGCAGCCATGCGAGAAAGGCGGGCAGGCCTTGTTTAGGGCCCGCGAACAAACGACTTCAGGCGGTCAGGATTTACCGGCCTCGAGCGCCCGTTTCAGTTTGACCATGCCGCCGAGCCAGCGGTCGTAATTCTCGGCCTTGTTACGCATGTACTGCGCGACCTGCGGGTGCGGCAGGATGAGAAAACTCTCGGCCTCCAGCCCCTTGATCACCGCATCGGCGCATTCCTCCGGCGTAAGCACGCCGTCAAGATGCTGCGGGCCGTGTTTGCCGGCGCGGAGCAGCGGCGTGTCGACCCCCTGCGGGCAAAGCATCGAAACGCGAATGCCCTGGTCGCGATGGGTGATGGCGAGGATTTCGCCAAACGCCACCGCCGCATGTTTCGTCGTCGCGTAAACGGCGCTGCCGATCTGCGATAACAGGCCCGCCGCCGAACTCGTATTGAGAAAATAGCCGCCGCCGCGCGCGATCATGCGCGGAAGCAGCGCGCGCGCCGCGTACACGTGCGACATCACATGCACGTTCCAGCTGCGCGTCCAGCTTTCGTTCGTCGAAGATCCGACGAAGTCGGGGGAAGCCTCGCGGTCCGCGAGTCCCGCATTCGAGCAAAAAAGATCAATCGGCCCGATATTCTTTTCGGTTTCCTCGATGATCTTGATGATGTCCTGCTCGTTCGCGACGTCGCACTTGTAAGCCTTGCCGCCGATCGATTTCGCCACCGCCGCGGCTTTCTCGACGTTCAGATCGGCGACGATCACCGCTTTCGCCCCCTCCTTGTGAAAGCGCTCGCAGAGCGCCTTGCCGATGCCGTCGGCGCCGCCGGTCACGACGACGATTTTATCCTTGATCTTCATGCGCGCGGCTCCCGCGTCTTCTCGAAAACTTTTTTCAATTCGTTCTTGAGGATCTTGCCGCTGGGATTGCGCGGCAACATGCCGGACCAGAACACGACCCTAACCGGAACCTTGAATGCCGCGAGCCGTTCGGCGACGAAGGCGCGCAATTCCTCCTCGCTCGCCTCGGTATCCGGCTTCAGCGTCACCACCGCGCCCGGCTCCTCGCCGAGGATTCGGTGCGCAATCCCGACGACGGCGGCGTCCATCACCGCCGGATGCTGGTAGAGCACGTCCTCGACCTCGATGCAGTAGATGTTCTCGCCGCCGCGCAACAGCATGTCCTTCTTGCGGTCGACGATGTAGCAGAAGCCTTCCTCGTCGATTTTGGCGATGTCGCCGGTCTTGAGCCAGCCCTCGGCGAAGGTTTCCGCGCTCGCCTCCGGATTGTTCCAATAGCCCTTCACGACATTCGGCCCCTTGGCCCACAATTCGCCGACCGCGTTCGGCGGCAGCGCTTCGCCCTTCTCGTCCACGATCTTCATCTCGCAGACGGGAAGCGCCGGCCCGGAGCTTTCCGGCCGATTCTCGTAATCCTCGGCGCCGTTATGCGTGAAGGTCGCCGAGGTCTCGGTCATGCCCCAGCCAAGTCCCGGAATCGACTTCGGGAAAGCCTGCTTGATCCGCCGCACGAGTTCGGACGCCGCCGGCGCGCCGCCGTAGGAAACCGTTTCCAGCGAGGAAAGATCGTATCTTTTTCGCGCCGGATGCTCGATCAACTGCCAGGCGATGGTCGGCACGCCGCCGGTGCTCGTCACCCGCTCGCGCTCGATCAGTTGCATGGCGGCTTCCGGCTCCCAGCGGCGCAACAGCACGAGCCTGGTGCCGTTGAACAGCGCCGGGCAAAGCACGGCATGGCAGCCGGTGGTATGAAAGAACGGAACCGCCAGCAGATTCACCTTCTGCGGCGCTTTCGGATCGGGCGCCGGCGGCGCCTCACCCCGCCGGATGAAATTCCGCGTCGGCGAGAAGGCGGCGGCGACCACCGTCGATGTCGCGTTGCGATGGGTGCCGAGCGCGCCCTTCGGCTTTCCGGTCGTACCGGAGGTGTAAAAAATCGTCGCCTCGTCGTCGGGCGCGAGCGCCACCGCGGGCAGCGGCCGGTCGGGCAGAAGCTGCCAGTCGTTCACGGCTCCGATCACGGTCTCGATCAGCACCACGCGCGGATGCGCGATCTCCTCGTCCGAGCGGCAGACGTAGATTCGCTCGAGCGCCGTGCAGTTCGGCAGGTGCTCGACAATCCGCTCGAGCCGTTCGGCGTCGACAATGGCGATTTTCGCGCCCGAATCCTTGAGGCCGTATTCAAGTTCGGCGCCCGTCCACCACGCGTTCAATGGCGTTGCGATCGCGCCCGCGAGCAGGGTCCCGAAAAAGGCGGCGGCCCATTCCGGCAGATTGCGCATGGCGAGCACCACGCGGTCGCCTTTCTTCACGCCGTGCTTGACGAGTTCCTCGGCGATCGCGAGCGCCGCCTTGGAAAAAGCGTCGAGGCTCGCGCGGTCGTTTTCGTAGACGAGAAAAATCTTGTCGCCATGCGTCCGCCCTTGCACGAAAACCTCGCGCAAGGTCGGCGGCGCGTTCTTCCATACGCGGGTCTTCACGCCGCGGATAAGCGCCTCTTCCGTCTCGAAGGGCGAGCCGGCCCGCGTCAGCAATGCATGCGCCTGGGCGATGGAAACGGCGGGCCATGGCTTCGGCGCGGACATGGGCGCGGACATGGGCTTCGACATCGCCTTGGCGATCCTTCAGTAGCGGTTCAGCCGCGCAAGCTGGTCGGCGTGAAAATTGGAATCGCCGAACAATTCCTGCGCCACCCGCACGCGCTTCATGAAGAAGCCGATGTCGAACTCGTCGGTCATGCCGATGCCGCCGTGCATCTGCACCGCCTCCTGCACCGCGAGCGTGGCGCTCGCACCGGCGCGGGCCTTGGCGACCGACACGATCGGCCCGGCATGGTCGAAATGCTCATCCAGCGTCTGCAGCGCCTTCAGCACCGCGGCGCGGGTAATCTCGATCTCGCCGTAAAGATGCGCCGCGCGGTGCTGCAGCGCCTGAAACTCGCCGATTCGCTTGCCGAATTGCTTGCGCTCCTTGAGATAGCCCGCAGTGCGCGTAAAAGCCTCCTCGCCCGCGCCGACGAGTTCCGACGCCACGGCAGCGCGGCCGACGTTCAACGCGCCTTCGAGGATTTTCCAGCCCTGATCGACCTCGCCGAGCACCGCGTCCGCATTGACTTGCACGTCGTCGAAGGAAATGCGCGCGGCATTGTGGCTGTCGACCATGATCGTGCGCTCGGCCGCGATCCCCTTCGTCTTGGGATCGACGATGAAGAGCGTGATCCCTTTTGTTTCGCCGGGCGTGCCCGAGGTGCGCGCGGCGATGATCAGGAAATCGGCGACATGGCCGTCGATGACAAAGCTCTTCGAGCCGTTGAGCGAAAATCCATTACCCGCGCGCTTGGCGGAAAGCGCGATCTTCGCCGGATTGTGCTTCGAGTGCTCGTCGATGGCGAAGGCGCCGATGCGCTCGCCCGCCGCGATCTTGGCGAGATGCTCCCTCTTTTGCGCCTCGCTACCCGCGCGCGCGATCGTGCCCGCGCATAGCAACGCCGTCGACAGAAACGGCGAGGGTGTGAGCGTGCGGCCGATCTCCTCCATGACAACGCCGGCCTCGACATAGCCGAGGCCGCTGCCGCCGAACGCCTCGGGAATGAGAATTCCGGCGAAGCCCATTTCCGCGAACTGCTTCCACAACCCGCGCGAGAAGCCCGTCTCGTCGCGCGCGTCGCGGAGCTTCCGCAGATGCGACACCGGCGCGTTCTTCGCGAGGAAGCCGCGCGCACTGTCGCGCAGGAGACCCTGTTCGTCGTTCAAAACGAGCGGCATGAAGGCCTCAGGCGCCCGGCAAATCGAGGATGCGCTTGGCGACGATGTTGAGCTGCACCTCGCTGGTGCCGCCCTCGATCGAATTCGCCTTGGTGCGCAGCCACGCGCGCACCAGAGCGCCTTGTTTCGAGCGCGGGCTTTCCCATTCGAGCGCGTCGGCACCGCCCGCGGCCATCAACAACTCATGCCGACGCTTGTTCAGTTCGGAGCCGTAATATTTCAGCACGGAGGAAAAAGCGGGGTTTGCCTGTCCCGCCTTGGCGAGATCGCCAGCGCGTTCGAGCGCGAACACGAACGCCATCTCGTCGATCGAGACCTCCGCGATCTTGCCGCGCAACACCGGGTCGGCAAGCCGCCCCTCTCCGTCGAGACCTACCGAATCGGCGGCGATCTGGCTCACCGGACGTCCCGCCGCGCGCAGCCCCATGCCGCCGATCATCGCGCGCTCGTGCGTGAGGAGATATTTCGCGATCTCCCAGCCCTTGTTGAGCTGGCCTACGAGATTCTTCTTCGGCACCTCGACATTGTCGAAAAACGTCTCGCAGAACGGCGACTTGCCGGAAATGAGCAGAATCGGCTTGGTGGAAACGCCCTTCGATTCCATGTCGAACAGGATGAAGCTGATCCCTTCGTGCTTGGGCGCCGAAAAATCCGTGCGCACGAGACAAAAAATCCAGTCCGCCTTGTCGGCATAGGAGGTCCAGACTTTCTGGCCGTTGACGAGGAAATGGTCGCCCTTGTCCTCGGCTTTGGTCGCGAGCGAGGCAAGATCCGAGCCCGCGTTCGGCTCCGAATAGCCCTGGCACCAGCGGATCTTTCCCTGCACGATTTGCGGCAGGTATTCGCGCTTCTGCTCCTCGCTCCCGTATTTCAAGAGCGCCGGCCCGAGCATCCAGATGCCGAAGGAATCGAGCGGCGAGCGGCAGCCGAGCGCGCGCATTTCCTTTTGCAGGATTTTCGCTTCCTCGCGCGAAAGCCCGCCGCCGCCATATTCTTTCGGCCATTCGGGAACGGTCCAGCCCTTCTCGGCCATCCGCTCCAACCAGACGCGCTGCGCCTCGGAATGGAATTTCCATTTGCGCCCGCCCCAGCAGATTTCTTCCTCGCTCTGCATCGGCTTGCGCATTTCCGGCGGGCAGTTCTTCTCCAACCACGCGCGGGTTTCCTGGCGAAAGTTTTCGAGATCGGACATGGCAATTCCTCAGATGGTGACGCCGCCGTCGATGACGAGGTTTTGGCCGGTGACGAAGGAGCCGGCGGCAGAAGCAAGAAACACCGCGGCACCCGCGATTTCGTCGGGCTCGCCGATGCGGCGAAGCGGAGTCTGCTCCTCCCGCGCCTTTAGCCGCGCTTTGTCTTCCCACAACGCGCGCGCGAAATCGGTTCTAATCAGGCCCGGCGCGATGCAGTTCACGCGCACGTTATGCGGGCCGTATTCGACCGCGAGATTTCGCGCGAGCTGGAAGTCCGCCGCCTTCGAAATACAATAGGCGCCGAGCACCGGCGAGCCGCGGAGGCCCCCGATCGAGGAGACGATGATGATCGAGCCTTCACGGCGCTTGATCATTTGCGGCGAAACGAGCTGCGCCAGCCAGTGATTGGAAAGGATGTTGTTGTCGAGAATCTTGCGGAACTGGTCGTCCTGAATGCCGCCGAGCGGCCCGAAATACGGATTCGATGCCGCGTTGCAGACGAGAATGTCGATCTTGCCGAATTTCCGGTCGGTTTCCTCGACGAGATTCTTGAGATCGTCCTTCGAGGAAATGTTGGCGGGTATGACGACGGCGCGGTCCTTGCCGTGCTTCTTGTTGATCGCCTCCGCGACTTCCTTGCAGGCTTCGGCCTTGCGCGAGGAAACCACGACCTTGGCGCCGTGCTCGGCGAGCCGCTCGGCGATCGCCCGCCCGATGCCGCGCGAGGAGCCGGTAATGACCGCGACTTTTCCCGAAAGATCGAACAACGACATGGCGTGGCGTCACTCCCCTTTATTTTATTGATTTTATCGAACTTAGCTTCTCACCCGCCCAACACAAGCGGCTCGTGTTTCGTCCTACGGAACGCGACGTCAGGCGCCGGCCTTCTTCGCGAAGCCGAACGCCGCCTGGGCCAGCGGAATTGTGCGCGCGACCGAATCCGCGGCGCGCGCGTTCGCCGCCGTGCCGTCGCGAATGCGGCCGGCAATGCCCTGCAGGATCGCGGTGATGCGGAAGAGGTTGTAGGCGAAATACCAGTTGAGGTCGGGCACGCCCGTCCGGTTGGTGAGCTTGCAGTAGAGCGCCTCCGTTTCTTTGATGGAGGGAATGCCGAGTGCCGCAATATCGAGGCCGGCGATGCCGCTGCGGCCTTCCGGCGGCATCGACCAGTTCATCAGGAAATAGGTGAAGTCGGCGAGCGGATCGCCGAGGGTCGAAAGTTCCCAATCGAGGATCGCGACGATCCGCGGCTCGCTCGCGTGAAAGATCATGTTGTCGAGCCGGTAGTCGCCGTGAACGATCGAAACGCGCTCCTGCGCCGGCACCGTTTGCGGCAACCATTCGATCAGCCGGTTCATCTCGGGGATGTCTTGCGTCTCCGATGCGCGGTACTGCTTCGACCAGCGGTCGACCTGGCGTGCGAAATAATTTCCCGGCTTGCCGTAATCGGCGAGCCCGATCTTCTCCGGATCGTATTGGTGGAGTTTCGCGAGCGTCTCGATTTCGGAGCGGTAGATCGCGCCGCGCTCCGCCGGCGAGCAACCGGGCAGCGCCCCGTTCCACAGCACGCGGCCCTCGACCATCGCCATGATGTAGAACATCGCTCCGATCACGCTATCGTCGGTGCAGAGCGCATACGGCCGCGCGACCGGGAAGCCGGCCGCATGAAGCGCCGAGATGACGCGGAACTCGCGGTCGACCGCGTGCGCCGAGGGCAGCAATTTCCCGAACGGCTTGCGGCGAAGCACGTAGGAGCGTCCCGGCGTGTCGAGCCGGTAGGTCGGATTCGACTGCCCGCCCTTGAACTGAAGAACGGTCAGCGGCCCGCGATAGCCCTCGACTTTATTCGCAAGCCACGCGTCGAGCTTCGCCTCGTCGAGCTTGTGCCGCTCCTCGACGGGCTTCGTACCCGTATAGGCTTCGTCGGGGAGTGCGGCGGCAGGCTTGCTCATTCGGCGGCAAGATCGAGATTGGTGTGCCGCGCGTATTCCATGCGCGCGATCGCGCGGTTGTGGACTTCGTCCGGCCCGTCGGCGAGGCGCAGCGTGCGGATGCCGGCATAGGCCTTGGCGAGACCGAAGTCGCTGGTGACGCCGCCGCCGCCATGCGCCTGGATCGCGTCGTCGAGGACCTTCAGTGCGATGCGTGGCGCCGCCACCTTGATCATCGCGATCTCGAGCTTCGCCGCCTTGTTGCCGGCCTTGTCCATCATGTCGGCGGCCTTGAGGCACAGAAGCCGCGTCATCTCGATATCGATCCGCGCCTCGGCGACGCGCTGCTCCCAGATCGAGTGTTCGGAAATACGCTTGCCGAAGGCGACGCGCGATTGCAGCCGGCGCACCATTTTTTCGAGCGCCGCTTCCGCGACGCCGATCGTGCGCATGCAGTGATGGATGCGGCCGGGACCGAGGCGCCCCTGCGCGATCTCGAAGCCGCGGCCTTCGCCGAGGATGAGATTCGAGGCCGGCACGCGGACGTTGTCGAGAATGACCTCGGCGTGGCCATGCGGCGCGTCGTCGAAACCGAACACCGGCAGCATGCGGACGACCTTCACGCCCTTCGCGTCGAGCGGCACGAGAATCTGCGATTGCTGCGCGTGGCGGGCGGCAGCCTTGTCGGTCTTGCCCATCACGATCGCGATCTTGCAGCGCGGATCGCCGACGCCCGACGACCACCATTTGCGGCCCTGAATAACGTATTCGTTGCCTTCCTTGCGGATCGAGGTCTCGATGTTGGTGGCGTCGGACGAGGCCACCGCCGGCTCCGTCATCAGGAACGCCGAGCGGATCTCGCCATTCATCAACGGCCGCAGCCACTTTTCCTTCTGCTCCTTCGAGCCGTAGCGGTGCAGCACTTCCATGTTGCCGGTGTCGGGCGCCGAGCAATTGAAGACTTCGGACGCCCATTGAATGCGCCCCATTTCCTCGGCGCAGAGCGCGTATTCGAGGTTGGAGAGCCCGGCGCCGTGAAAGTCGCCCTCGTCGTGCTTATCGGATGGCGGCAGGAACAGGTTCCACAGACCCTCCTTCCGCGCCTTCGGCTTCAGCTCCTCGAGGAGGGGAACCACCTGCCAGCGGTTGGCACCGAAGACTTCCATCTGTTTGTGGTAGGTATCGACCGCCGGATAGACGTGCTTCGCCATAAAGGCGACGACGCGGTCCCGCCAGTGACGCTGCCGCTCGGAAATCGAGAAATCCATCGGTGATCCTCCCTGGAATTCCAGTCTCTTGATGGCCGGATTCAGCCGGACAATCGATTGATTACGACCCGCCGTCAACGGCCCGCGAAGTCGGGCGCCCGACGCGCGTTCATGGCGGCGACACCTTCCTTGAAATCGGCGGTGCGCCGCAGCCATTCCTGCTCGAACAATTCGCGCTCGGTCGAGGCCTCGATTTGATCGGCGAGGCCGCGCCGCAGCGTTTCGCGCGTCGAAACGACGGCGAGCGGCGCCGATTGGGCGATCTCGGCCGCGAGCGCCTGCGCCGCCTGGCGCACCTCGGCTTGCGGCACGAAGTGATCGGCAAGGCCGATGCGAACCGCCTCTTCGCCGGGAACGCGGCGGCCGGTGTAGAACATGAGCGCCGCCTGCTGCGGACCTATGACGCGCGGCAGCGTCGTGGTCAGGCCGAAGCCGGGATGAAAGCCGAGCCGGGTGAAATTGGCGGAAAACCGCGTTTCCGCGCAGGCGATGCGGAAATCCGCGACCATCGCAAGCCCCAGGCCGCCGCCGACCGCGGCACCCTGGATCGCGGCGACGATCGGCTTCTTGATGCGGAAAAGACGGAGCGCTTCCTTATAGAGATGCTTCGCGACACCCGCCGCTTCCGACGCGGTACCGGTCGTAGGCCGGCCGGCGAGATCGGCGCCGGCGCAGAACACCTTTCCTTCGGAAGCGAGCACCAGCGCGCGGCAGGCGGAATTTTCATCGAGCTCCTCGAACGCATCGGCGATCGCGTTAATCAGCGCATTGTCGAAGAAATTCTGCGGCGGCCGGTCGAAGACGACCGTCGCCACATGCCCGCCGAGGGAAACGCTTACATCTTTGCTCATTCCGCCCTCATCTTCCGGTGAAATTCGGCTTTCGCTTTTCGACGAAATGCGCGACACCCTCTTTCAAATCCTCGGTGCCGAAGCATTTGACGAGTTCTTCATTGGCGAATTGCGTCGCCTGCGCGAGCGTCTGGAAATAGGACTGATAAATCTGCTGCTTCATGATGCGCATCGAGCGCGGCGAGGATAGTTCGGCATAGTCCTTGGCGATGCCGTGCACCGCGTTGTGAAATCCCTCCGCCGGCAATAGCTTCACGAGCCCCATCGCCGCCGCTTCTTCCGCGGTGATGGCGCGGCCCGACAACATCAGCTCGAGCGTGTTCATGGTGCCGACGAGTCGCGGCAGCATCCAGGCCGAGCCGTATTCGCAGATCAGCCCGCGGCGCGCGAAAGAGGTCGCGAGCTTCGTTCCCTCCGCCATGTAGCGGAGGTCGCAATAGAGCGTGAGCACGAGGCCGATGCCCGCGGCCGGCCCGTTGATGCCGGCGATGATCGGCTTCGGCACGGACAAGAGATAGCTGTAGCGCTGGTCGAAATTGTCGTCGGTCTTCTTGACCTCGTGCAGGCCGCTAGCGAGCTTCGGATCCTGCGCCCGCGCCCCCAAGCCTTCCATGTCGGCGCCGGCGCAAAAGGCGCGACCCTCGCCGGTGAGCACGATCGCGCGCACGCCATCGTCGGCGCCGGCCTTCTTGATCGCCTCGCGTACTTCTTTCTCCATCACCGGCGTCCAGGCATTCATGCGCTCGGGCCGGTTGAGCGTGATGGTGGCGACGCGGCCGGCGACCGCGTAAAGAATTTGCTCGTATTTCGACATGAAGCCTCCCGACGATTTTTCGTTTCTTTCAGCGCAAGCCCAAGAGCCGCCGGGCGATCACCCAGCGGTGCACCTCCGACGGCCCGTCGTAAATCCGCATCAAGCGCACTTTGTTCGCCATCAATTGCAGCGGCATTTCCTTCGCCATGCCCATGGCGCCGACTGTCTGCATAGCGTGATCGATGATTTCCCACGCCATTTCGGTCGCGAATACCTTGGCCATCGAGACTTCCACCCGCGCGTCGCGCGCCTGATCGACCTTCCTGGCCGCATCGTAAGCAATCAATCGCGCCGCGTGGATTTTGGTCGCCGCGTCCGCCGCCCACCACTGGATCGTCTGCCGCTCCGAGAGCGGCGCGCCGAAGGTAACGCGCTGTTGCGCGTGCTCGCAAATCATGCCGAGCGCGCGCTCGGCGACGCCGACGCACCAGGCCGCCATCTGCAGCCGCCGCGTCGATAGCCGCACCTGCATCGGCGCGAAGCCCTCGCCCTCGCGCCCCAAGAGCTGCGAGGCGGGAAGCCAGCAATCCTCGAACACAATCTCGTAGGTGAAATGCCCGCCGATCATTGGAATCTGGCGCACGACATTGAAGCCGGGCGTCCCCTTGTCGACGAGAAAGGCGGAGATGCCGCCGCGCGCGCCTTTCGTCTTGTCGGTCACCGCCATCACGATGATGAAGTCGGCGTGGTCCGCTCGGCTGATCCAGATCTTGCGGCCGTTCAGCACCCAATGATTGCCGTCCTTGACGGCGCGCGTGATCATCGCGGCGGGGTCGGCACCCGCCCCCGGTTCCGAAATGCCGATCGCGGAAATCGTTTCCCCGCGCGCATAAGGCTCGAGATAGGCTTTGCGCTGCTCGGCATTCGCCGTCACCATCAGCATGCGCAAATTCGGCGAGTCGGGCGGCAGCGTATAAGGCGTAATGGTTTTGCCCATTTCTTCGTTGACGCCGATCATCGCCTCGACCGGCAAGTCCGAGCCGCCGAATTCGGCCGGCGCATCAAGGCCCCAGAGGCCCAGCGCGCGCGACTTCTTGTCGATCGGCGCGCGCTCCTTTTCGGTGAGCCGCGACTCTTCGCCGCGCGCATCGCGCTCCAAGACAGCCCGCTCGATCGGCATCAGCTCGTCGCGCACGAAACGCGCGACGAGTTCCTTCAGCATGCGATGTTCTTCGCTGAGTTCGAAATCCATGTTTCGCCCTGCGGATTACGCCGGTCAGGCGGAAGCGTAGCAACTCTTCCATCAATAGGAAGCACCCGGGCCCGCTTCGTTGGCAAACGGGGCGGGGGCAGCGCCGATTCCGTGCCTCCCTTCCCATCAGAAACCGGTCATGCGATTACTTTCTTAGCGGCCTAACCGCGGTATTTTGGAATGGTATCCAAGAAAGCCAAGAAGCCTCGCGAACCGGAAAGGACCGGCGCTGTCATCATTCCCTTTCCGGTGGTGTCGCGTCGCGGGGCGGAGATTACCGCCGAGCTTCCGTTTTCCGTGGTGCCGCGGCGCGAGGCGCCGGAGAACAAGGCGGCGCCCAAATCCGCGAATTCAAACGAGCGCCCGGCACTGCCGCCCGCCTCAACTCCAAAATGGTGGGAAATTGGCTTCGCGGTTTCGATCGCGCTGCATCTCGCAGCCGCCGTTATTTTCCAGGCGAAATACGCCTATGACCTCGAGCGCGCGGCCGGCGCCGCCGCGGCCGCTTCCACCGAAGGCGCTGTCGTCATCCCGATCGAGGTCGTGGTCAGCGCTGCCCTGCCACCGGCGCCCGTTCCCACCGACGCCACCGCACCCGACGCGCTGAAGGCGGCGCCGACGACCCCGAAAAACGAACCCGCCGCCGACAAAAAAATCCAATCCGCGTCGCCGCCAAAGAGTGAGGCGGCCACAGAAATCGTGCCGACCGCGAAGGAAACACCGCAACCGGACAAGGATAAGCGAGAGCAGAAGAAAGAGCGCGCGCAACAAAGCATGAGCGCTGCCGCCAACCCCAGCCCCGCCGCCGCCGCGCGCGCGGAAGGCCACGCCGGTGCCGGCGGCCGCGCCGAGTCGGGCGGTACCGCCAATGTTTCCTCCTATCAGGCAGAGGTGCTCGCGCATCTGCAGCGCTATCGCATTTATCCCACGGAAGCGAAAAACCGCGGCATCACCGGCACCGTGATGGTTCGTTTCACGCTCGCCTCGAGCGGCAGCGTGATTTCCGCCTCGCTCGCGCACGGTAGCGGTGCCGCGATCCTCGACGAAGCCGCCCTCTCGATGGTCCGCCGCGCCTCTCCCTTCCCGCCCTTCCCGCCGGCCCTTGGGCGTTCGCAAATGGACTTCGCCGCACCCATCCGTTTCGATTTGCGCTGAAACGGCCGAGAGGCGAAACTCGAAACGATTTTCGAGGAGACGCGAGATGCCCGACGGCGCCTCGGCTTTGCAGCTTGTCTTGGGCGGCGATCCCACGCTCTATTCGATCGTCCGTCTTTCGCTGATCGTCAGTCTTTCCGCCGCAGCACTCGCCGCCGTCATCGGCATGCCACTCGGCGCCTATCTTGCGCTGGTGCGCTTTCCGGGGCGCGCCTTTCTCGTCGTCCTCTTGAACGCGTGCATGGGACTTCCGCCAGTCGTCGTCGGGCTCGCGGTCTATTTGTTGCTGTCGCGATCGGGACCGCTGGGTTTCCTCGGCATCCTGTTCACGCCGAAGGCGATGATCCTCGCGCAATCGCTGCTCGTACTGCCCATCATCGCGGCGCTGACGCGCCAGACCGTCGAGGATCTGTGGATCGAGTATCGCGACGAATTGACGGCGATGCGCGTCGGCGCGCTGCGTCGCGTCGTCACTTTGCTCTGGGACGCCCGCTTCAGCCTGGTCACGACGCTGCTCGCGGGCTTCGGCCGCGCCGCCGCCGAAGTCGGCACGGTGATGATCGTCGGCGGCAACATCGAAGGCTTCACGCGCACGATGACGACGACGATCGCGCTCGAAACCTCGAAAGGCGATCTTCCGCTTGCGGTGGGTCTCGGGTTGATCCTGATTTCGATCATTGTCGCGGTGAACGCGCTGGCCTGGGGTGCGCGGCGCCTCGGCGAAATCCGCGTCGGCTGAGACGATGCGCGCGCCATCGAGCGATCTCCCGATCACCCTCAAGGACGTCTCGGTCGTGGCCGGCGGCGCCAGCATCGTCGATCGGCTGACGTTTGAGATCGCTCCCGGGGCGCCCACCATCCTGATCGGGCCGAACGGTGCCGGCAAAACGACCCTGATCCGGCTCGCCATGGGCCTCGTCGCACCTTCGTCCGGCCGCATCGATTGGGCCGGAAGCGAAGCGCCGCGCGGCGAAAGGTTAGCCATGGTGTTCCAGCGTCCGGTCATGCTGCGGCGATCGGCGGGCGCGAATGTCACTTACGCCCTGCGCGATCGAGGGCTCGACCGGCGCCGCCGCTCTGAACGCGTGTCCGACCTGTTGCGCCGCGTGGGCCTGGCGGGCTTCGAGCGGCATCCCGCCCGCCGTCTCTCGGGCGGCGAGCAGCAGCGGCTCGCACTCGCCCGCGCGCTCGCGCGTGATCCCGAAATCCTGTTTCTCGACGAGCCGACCGCGAGCCTGGATCCCGCCTCGACCAAGGCCGTCGAGGACATCGTCGGCGGAATCGCAAAATCGGGAATCAAGGTCGTGATGGCGACGCATGATCTCGGCCAGGCCCGGCGCTTGGGCGGCGAGATCGTGTTTTTGGTGCATGGCCGCGTCGTCGAGCGCGCGCCCGCCGAAAGATTTTTCCGATCGCCCGATAAGCCGGAGAGTGCTTCTTTTTTGCGCGGCGATCTGATCATATGAGGCGAGCCACAACGGAGTGCGCCATGCGTCGTCGCCTTCTCGCCGCCTTCGCGATCGCCCTTTCGTTCGCGCTCGGCGCATCCGCCTTGGCGCAGGAAAAATCGATCGTGGTCGCCTCGACTACCTCGACGCAGGATTCGGGGCTCTTCGGCCACCTCCTGCCGATCTTCACGGCGAAGACCGGCATCGAAGTAAAAGTGATCGCGCAGGGCACGGGCCAAGCGCTCGATACCGCTCGCCGCGGCGACGCCGACGTCGTCTTCGTCCACGCCAAGGCGGCCGAAGAAAAATTCCTCACTGAGGGCTTCGGCGTGAAGCGCTATCCGGTGATGTACAACGACTTCGTCCTCATCGGCCCGAAGTCCGACCCCGCCGGCATCAAAGGCAGCAAGGACATCGTGGCGGCGCTGAAAGCGATCAAAAATAAAGAAGCGCCGTTCGTCTCGCGCGGCGACCGCTCCGGCACGCATGTCGCCGAGCTCAACCTCTGGAAGGCCGCCGGCATCGACATCGCCGCCGACAAAGGCCCTTGGCACCGCGACATCGGCCAGGGCATGGGTGCCGCGCTCAACACGGCTTCTGCGATGGACGCCTATGTGTTGTCCGACCGCGGCACGTGGCTGTCGTTTAAGAACCGCGGCGATCTCGACCTCGCGGTCGAGGGCGACCAGCGCTTGTTCAATCAATACGGTGTGATGCTCGTGAACCCCGAGAAGCATCCGCATGTGAAGAAGGAATGGGGTCAGGCATTCGTCGATTGGCTGATCTCGCCGGAAGGCCAGAAGGCGATCGCCGATTACAAGATCGAGGGGAAGCAACTGTTCTTCCCCAACGCCGACGCACCGGGGGCGTGATCCAGCGGAAAATCACCCGCCATTTGACGGGCTTTTCAATCGCACCGCGGCGGCGCGACAACCGACGTTCCTCGCCAGAAATTTTGTGAGATACGAATTCGTCTCCCCGATAACTTCGATAGACAGAGCCGGTCTACTTCGAATTCGCAGCCGCCTGCCCCTTTTGCAGGGTGCACGCGACACGCAGTCCGACGGAAGCCAGCCGATAAGATCGATGCTTGTCGTTCGACGTACGCGGAATATTTCCCGTATTTTCAAGGGAGATATCCTCGAGTTTTGTCGAGAAGGCGCCGCCCATCACGCTTCCGTCTCGCGGGCAGCGGCCATCGGCGAGCATATCCGCGGCTCTGCATTGATTGTCGGGTGACTCCACCCATTCCCACAGATTGCCGACCATGTCGTAAAGCTCGAATACATTCGGCGAAAATCGCCCGACGGGGGCGGGCCCGGCACCGTCCCAAGCCGATCCGCAGTTCCAGCAATTGGCCTGGTCGGGTTCGACGCGGTCGCCCCAGGGATAGCGCGTCGCCGTATTGCCGCGCGCGGCGAATTTCCATTCGTCCGGCGTGGGAAGTCGATATTCCTTGCATGGCGACTTTTCGATCTTCGAATTGAGCCAGGAAATGAATTGCAACGCATCCTGCCAGGTGATTCCCGAAACCGGCCTGTTGCCGCGGCCGAGACCGTGGTCCTCGATCCAGGTCTGGCAGTAGAAGTCGCGATAACATGCATCCCATTGCGAAAATGTGGTTTCAGTTTGTGCGAGGGAAAATGGCGACACTTTCTCGCTGCCCGAAACCCTAGCCATGATGGGGCAATCCGGGCAATCGACGGATTGCGTTTTCGCCAGCCTCTGCTGCAGCGTTGCCAGTTCCAGCCCCTCCGGCGCGCTACGGCGCCCTCCGCGGGGCGAAAGAAAAACAAAATCGCCGTTCTGCGAATAATCAATCGTGCCGATCTTGAGATCGCTTCTTGGTTTGGCCGGCGAAGTGATCTTTGGCACAAACGCAAAAACCGGATCGTTGGGATGCTGCTTGCGTCGCGTCTCAATCGCCACGCGAGCGCGTACATAGGAAGCAAGCTCGCTTCCCAGGATAAGACCGTCACCATTTTGATCGGCCGCGCCCGCCAGGCCTTCGATCACGGCCTTGGAAAATGGATTGTTCACGTCGGGCACGGTCTGATCGTCGCTTCCCGCCGTAAGAATGAGACGCGCATTGTGCGCGAGCAATTTTTGCGCCCAGTCTGCGACGCTATCTTCCAATTGGGCCACGCCGCTTTCGGTTTTCTCTCGCACCTGGATCAGCGGAACCATCGCGCCGGAAAAACAGGCATTGAAAAAGAAATAAACATGCTGCGCTTGCACCGTTAGCAGCTCATCCGCGAGCTTCGTCACCGAATACGCGCGACTCGCAAAATTTTTCGCACGCGGATCCGGACTGTCTCTTGTAATAAGATAGCCATATCCCCTCGATTCTGGGTTTCCGTCCGAACCCTTGTCGGCATGACCGTGGGTGGCGACGTAGACGACGAGCCGATTCGCGGCGTCGCGACCGTGTTTGTCGAGGAAGTCCCTGATGCGGCGGTTGAGCTCCTCGGCATTGAGCGGCTTGAGATTCGGGTTCGCTTCGTCGTCCCCAATCAAGTTCGTCTCGATTTGAAATCCATGACTTTTGAAGGCGGCTTGGACTTCTTGAACTTCCTTGAGCACTCCCGGCAGACGAGGCCAGGCGCGATCGTCGAATGTGTCGATCCCGAGCACGAGCGCGAAGCTGCGTTTCGAGCTCAGTTTTTCTTCGATTTTCAGGCGCAGTTCCTCGGCCTGCGGTTCGGCCTTTTCGATTTCGATGATCGCGCCGCCGTACTGGGCGGGAGCCTCATTGGATCGAAATAACAATGCAGCGATTATGAGAATGCCGGCCGCCAGCGCAGTTTTCGGACGGCGTGAGCGCGGAGGCGGACTTTGGGAATCAGGCGAGCCAGCCCGCATCGGCAACCCCCCTCCGGCTGTCCCATTTTGCGATTGCCTGATGCGACGGCATCGGCTCGATATCGTTCTCAATCACAAGGGCATCGCAGAATTGAGAATGGTGGTGCCGCTCCCCGGATGCGGCATTAAGCCTTTCGTCCTGGGCAAAAATCAGGTGCCTATCCGCCGATTTCATGATGCGGGCGAGCCTGAGATGATCGGAATCAAGCCCATTGACACCTACGAGGCCTCCCGCTCGCTCATGAACAACGCCGACGGAAAGACCCGCCCGGATCAAGGCTTCCGCAAGTGAGACTGCCCGGGCGCTATTCAGCGTAATCCATATAACGGGATGCCGTCCCGGATTTCGCGCGCGCCAAGCCAGGAGTGCCGCAATCAAGGACTCAAACTGATCGGATCGCGCAGGATCCTCGGCAACGATTACTCCACATGCGAAATCTTGAACAATGCGCTTACTCAGCAAGGCCAGTTGCTGAGGCAAGATGACAATATTATTACGATCTTTTTGCTTCTCAGTCTCGGAAAGCGCGCTGTAATCCAGCAGGCTTGGATGTATTCGCCGCTTGTCGTCGCGCTCCGGTCCATACTTCCATCCGTCCAGAGACTTTCCAGCCATCCAGCGTGCATGTTCGACGGCGGCAAGCAGTTCTATTTCTTCGATTGATAGTTCGTGCGCCGGCAGGCCCGCGCCGTCGGCCGAGCGGCAACCAATCATCATCAGCTTGGCATCGAGATGATCCGCGACGGCGCGGTTGTCATCTTGAAATTCGGCCGGCAGCTCGGGCCACGACGCATGACTAACCTGTGACGGAAATTTCGAACCCAGTTTCTTCCGTTCTTTGTCGAGAAAATCTTCATGGATCGTTCGCGCATTGCGATCGATCGCCTCTGCAAAGCTGCGAGCGGTTGCGATTTCAACGGGTGGAGACCATCGCCACATGCCGCTGCTGCCAATCGGCAATGCCGTCGCATCGGAAGTCGCAGAAGGATAGATCACAATCGGAGGAATTTGTTGCCCGAATTGGCGCAAGGTTTTTTCCCAGCGTCTGGCGAGCACCGCCGCCTCGCCATCATGCCCTTCGGTGCAATGGAGGGCGAAAATGGGGTCCTGATCGAACCCAATCTGGCTGATCGCTCGCTCGAAGCCGGCAGCGTCGCTTGCGTCACCGGAAATAACGCGAATATCGGCGGCAAGCGTCGCCGTTTTGAACCGTTCAACGGCGGCATCGAAAAAATCGTCGCTTCCAAATCGCACGATGGTCACCAACGGCTTTTGCCAGATTTGAAGGGCGAAAGTCATGGAGATGAACGTGATGGAGATGCCCGCGAGCGTGCCCAGCAGCGCCGCCCGCGGCGTATTTCGCCGAAGCCGCTCGGCCACGAACGCGCCGAGGAACTCGATGATCCCGCTGCCCAGGCAGGCGATCAGCCCCAGCCGCCACGCATATCCCGCATCGTGCGTGCGGTCGTATGCCGGCTTCA
>JBGPVT010000009.1:0-19885 GCA_041491825.1 Xanthobacteraceae bacterium
CATGCCGCCATAGAGATGGTTGAGGAACATCTCCTTGGTCAGCGTCGTGCCTTTGCGGAGCGATAAGAGCTCCAGCATCTGATATTCCTTGCCGGTCAGATGCACGCGCGCGCCGCCCACTTCGACCGTCTTGGTATCGAGGTTGACGACGAGATCGCCCGTGTTGATGACCGACTGCGCATGGCCCTTCGAGCGCCGCACGATCGCGTGGATGCGCGCGACGAGTTCGTCCTTGTGGAAGGGCTTGGTCATGTAGTCGTCGGCGCCGAAGCCGAGGCCCTTCACCTTGTCCTCGATGCCGGCGAGGCCGGAGAGGATCAGGATCGGGGTCTTGATCTTGGCGACCCTGAGCGACCGCAGCACCTCGTAGCCCGACATGTCGGGGAGGTTGAGGTCGAGAAGAATGATGTCGTAATCGTAAAGCTTACCGAGATCGACGCCCTCTTCGCCGAGATCGGTGACGTAGACGTTGAAGCTCTCGGACTTGAGCATCAATTCGATGCTCTTCGCCGTCGCGCCGTCGTCCTCAATCAGAAGCACTCGCATGCCAATCCCCTTCCAGGCCCTTTTCGGGGGACTCTTCCGGCCCAGGCGCCGCTTGCCCGTGTTGCCGGCTCGGAATTCACGATTCGCACGCTAACTAGGAATGGTTAACAGAACCTAATTCCCGTCCACAAGGTCATTAGGGGCAAATCTTCGCGAATCGTCGTAAGATATTGACGTACGGTCAGATTCGCCCAGAACCCCGGTTAACATGCGACTTCAAGAAGCCGGGCCAAGCAACACCCCGAACACGCCGCCCCGAAGGGGGTCGGCGCCCGGTGGGTTCCTTAAGCATTAAGGGGCCGGGTAAACAAAACGTTGCCGAGGGAAACCGGTGATTCGATGAAAGCCTTGGCCGAGCAGATCGCGGAACTCGACGGACCCGAGATTTATGGGCGGGTCGCGGGGGTCCGGGGCCTGATGGTGGAGGTGGCGGGCCCCGTCCACGCGATGCCCGTGGGTGCCCGCGTGGTCATCGAGACCGATCAGGCGCGAAACGTGCCCTGCGAGGTGGTGGGCTTCGCCGGCGACAATGCGCTCCTGATGCCCTTCGCCCCCCTCGAAGGCGTGCGGCGCGGCTGCCGGGCGCTGGTTTCGTCCGTCTTGGCGGCGGTGCGGCCGCAGGCCGGCTGGCTCGGGCGGGTCATGAACGCCATGGGCGAGCCGATCGACGGCAAGGGACCGTTGCCGCTCGGCGCCTCACCCTATCCCTTCCGTTCGCTGCCGCCGCCGGCGCACGCCCGCCGGCGCGTCGGCGGCCCGCTCGATCTCGGCGTTCGCGCCTTGAACGCTTTCACCACCTGCTGCCGCGGCCAGCGCATGGGCATCTTCTCGGGCTCGGGCGTCGGCAAGTCGGTGCTGTTGTCGATGCTCGCCCGCAACGTCGCCGCCGATGTCTCGGTGATCGGGCTCGTCGGCGAGCGCGGCCGCGAGGTGCAGGAATTCATCCAGGACGACCTCGGGGAAACGGGCCACTCCCGTTCGGAGGAGGTGGTTTCGACCTCGGACGAGCCGGCGCTGATGCGCCGGCAAGCGGCGTATCTCACGCTCGCCATCGCCGAATACTTCCGCGACGAGGACAAGGACGTGTTGGTATTGATGGATTCGGTCACCCGCTTCGCCATGGCCCAGCGCGAGATCGGCCTTTCGGCCGGCGAGCCGCCCACCACCAAGGGCTATACGCCCACCGTTTTCACCGAATTGCCCCGTCTTCTCGAGCGGGCGGGTCCCGGAACCGGACAAGGCACGATCACCGGCCTGTTCTCGGTGCTGGTCGACGGCGACGACCATAACGAGCCGGTCGCCGACGCCGTCCGCGGCATCCTCGACGGGCACATCGTCATGGAACGGGTCATCGCCGAGCGCGGCCGTTACCCGGCCATTAACGTCCTGAAGTCGATCTCCCGCACCATGCCGAAGGCCTGCGACCCGCAATATTTGGCCGCCGTGACCCGCGCCAAGCGGCTCCTGTCGATCTACGGGGACATGGAGGAGCTGATCCGGCTCGGGGCCTACCGGCAGGGGTCCAATGCCGAGACGGACGAGGCAATCGGCCTATTTCCGGCCCTGGAAGCTTTTCTCGCCCAAGGTAAGGAAGAGGCAACCAATCTGGGCGAAGGATATAGCCGCCTGGCGCAGATCGTAGGCGCCGGGGCAACTGAATCCTAACCGGTCGCGTGGAGTATCGCCGGTATGAAATCGCGTGAAACCCTGATCCGCCTGAAGCGCTTCCAGGTCGACGAAAAGCGCCGCCAGGTCGCCCAGATCGAGTCGATGATCGCCGAGTTCGAGCGGATGACCGCCGACCTCGAGCGTGAAATCAAGACCGAGCAGGAGCGCGCCGGCATCACCGATCCCGGCCATTTTGCCTATCCGACCTACGCCAAGGCCGCGATCCAGCGCCGCGACAACCTCGCGCGCTCGGTCAACGACCTCAAGGTTCAGCTGGAGGACGCCCGCGCGGCGCTAGCGGAAGCGTTCGAGGAGCTGAAGAAGGTCGAGATCCTGGAAGAGCGCGACCATCAGCGCGAACTCGCCGAGGATGCCGCGCACGAGCAGGCGGAGCTCGACCATATCGGCGCCCACCGCGTCCGGGTCTGAATTCAATCAGCGATCTTCGATGATGGGCACGTGCGGCGCCGCCGCGCGCGGCAGGATGCCGTGCAGGCGCGGGTCGTCGGCGACCTCGACCGAGCGCGAATAGGGTACGAAGCCGGTCTTCAGATAAAATTCGAGCGCGCGCGGATGATCGAGCGTGCAGGTATGGATCGTCACCCGCTTCGGCGTGCGGCCCCAGGCGATCTCGAGCGCGCGGTTCATCAAATAGCGCCCCGCCCCCTTGCCGAGCAGCGAAGGAACGACGCCGAGAAACGCGATCTCGACGTCGGGGAAGCGGCGGAAGTCGATTTCCAGGATCCCTTCGTCGCGGCCGCGATGACGGAGCGCGTGCACCTCGACGGCCTGGTCGTGGGTGATGGTGATAAGCGTCGCATCGTCCATCGCGAGCCGCGAGAACCACAGCCAGTCCTGACCGACGCGGCGGTAGAGCTCGCGATACCAGCCGAGGTCGGGCGCTGGCTGGCGGCGGAGTGCGTATTCCCCCTGCTTCACGTGGTCGCGCCGGAGCGCAAGCTTCGTGCGCATTTCGAGATGCGTGACCACCGCCGCGATTTGTCCCGGCGGGAGCAGCGTGAATTCGTCCTTGAGGGGGCCGGCCATTGCGGTCCGTTCGCTTCTGGACTTCGTCTCGATCTTCTAGCCCGCGACCGCTTCAGACGCTGCCGACCGTCTTCAGCCGGATGCGCGGGTGAATCTCGCTTTGCGATAATACCGTAGTTTGCGGCCGGAAGCGCTCCACGATCGAGCGCACGAAGGGCCGGGCGGCGGCGCTCGCGACCAGGACCGGTGATTCGGACTGGCGCCCGGCCTCCTCGAAGCGCTCGCGCACGAGGCTGACGAATTCGGAAAGCTTCGAGGGCTGCATGGCGAGCGTGCGGCCGTCGCCCTCGCCGACGATCGATTCGGCGAAGGTCTGCTCCCATCGGGGCGACAGCGAAATCAGCGCCAGATAGCCGTTCGGCGAGAGATTCATCGCGCAGATCTGCCGCGCCAGGCGCCCGCGCACGTGTTCGACGATTTGCGCCGGATTGCGGGTTGTCGGCAGCGCGTCGGCGATGCCTTCGAGGATGGTGCCGAGATCGCGGATCGAGATGCGCTCGGACAAGAGGTTCTGCAGCACGCGCTGGATGACCGAATGCGAGATATGCACGGGCACCATGTCCTTGACGAGATCGGCCTCTTCCTTCGGCAGTTCCTTGATCAACTTCTGCACCTCGCCATAGGAGAGGAGATCGGCCATGTTCGCCTTCAGCACCTCGGCGAGATGCGTCGAGAGCACGGTCGCGGCGTCGACGACCGTATAGCCGCGGAGCGAGGCTTCCTCGCGCAGGCTGTCGTCCACCCAGGTGGCGGGAAGGCCGAAGGTGGGCTCGACGGTATGCAGGCCCGGCAGGTCGACCTGCTTGCCGGCGGGGTCCATGACCATGTGGCTGCCGGGTTGCACCTTGCCGGTGCCGGCATCGACTTCTTTCACCTTGATCATGTAGCTCGTGGATTCGAGCTGCACATTGTCGAGGATGCGCACCGAGGGCATCACGAAGCCCATTTCGCTGGCGAGGTTCCGGCGGAGCGCCTTGATCTGCTCGGTCAGGCGGTCGCCGCCATTGGGGCCGTTCACCAGCGGCAACAGCGCGTAGCCGATCTCGATCTTGAGGTCGTCCATCTTCAACGCCGCCGTGACCGGCTCCTCAGTGGGCTTGTCGGCCGCGGCCAGGGTTCCTTTCGCGGTCTCCTCGGCAACCGTCTCGCGCGCCTTCTTGTCCACGAGATAGGCGAGAACGGCGGCCCCGGCGCCGAGCGCGAAGAAGGGAAACATCGGAATGCCGGGCAAAAGCGACATGATCAGCATGGCGCCCGCCGACATGCCGAGCGCCTTCGGGTAGCCGGAGAGCTGGCGAAGGAGCGCCTGGTCGGCGGCGCCGGAAACGCCCGCTTTCGACACCAAGAGGCCGGCGGCGGTCGAGACGATCAACGCCGGGATTTGCGTGACGAGACCGTCGCCGACGGTGAGCAGCGTGTAGGTGCGGCCGGCGGCGGCAAAACTCATGCTCTGCTGGGCGACGCCGATCACGACGCCGCCGACGACATTGATAAAGACGATCAGGAGACCGGCGACCGCGTCGCCGCGCACGAATTTCGAGGCACCGTCCATGGCGCCGAAGAAGGCGCTTTCGTCCTCGAGCTGCTTGCGGCGGCGGCGGGCTTCCGTCTCGTCGATGAGGCCGGCGGAAAGATCGGCGTCGATCGCCATCTGCTTGCCGGGCATGGCGTCGAGGGTGAAGCGCGCGGCAACCTCGGCGATGCGGCCGGAGCCCTTGGTGATGACGACGAAGTTCACGATCACCAGGATCCCGAACACGATCATGCCGATCACGAAATTGCCGCCCATGACGAAATTGCCGAAGGCTTCGATCACGTGGCCGGCAGCGGAGGTGCCGGTATGGCCGTTTGCCAGAATGAGCCGCGTCGAGGCGAGGTTGAGCGAAAGCCGCAGCATGGTCGCGATCAAGAGCACCGTCGGGAAGGAGGAGAATTCGAGCGGCGCATGAATGAACAGCACCGTCATCAGGATGAGCACCGAGAAGATGATCGATAGCGCCAGCGCGAGGTCGAGCAGCAGCGGCGGCAGCGGCAGCACCAGGACGACCAGGATCATCAGGACGGCGATGGCAAGCGCGAGGTCGCCGCGGCGCAACAGCGCGCTGAAATCGGCGAAGCCCGGCAGCTTCATGCCGGGCGCGGTCTTCTCTCCTGCGGTGATGTCGGTCATGCCCCTGGCCGCGCGAAGGCGCGATTCCCCCTGCAAGGCAAAATTTGCCGGGTTCATGGTTAGCGGCTGGTTAATAAGCCGGCTGTTCGGGGCTTTATCTTGCCGGTCGCGGGCATTCCGGGTCCCCCGTCATGACCTGCGGCGCCGTAAAATGCGAAAGGCGCGGGCCGAAGCCCGCGCCCTGTCGCTCCCCACCGGGCCGTTATAAGCGGCCCGATTCGATATCAGGCCGCCGACGAGGCGATGCCCGAAGCCGGCGAGGGCACGGCGTAGCCCTCGGATATGTATTCGTTCAGCTTGTTGCGGAGCGTCCGGATCGAAATGCCGAGAATGTTCGCGGCATGCGTCCGGTTACCGAGGCAGTGCTTGAGCGTGTCGAGGATGAGATCGCGCTCGACCTCGGCGACCGTGCGGCCGACATGCGAGGCGGCGACCTGCTCGGCGACGCGCGCCGCGTGGGCGGCGGGACCGTGCGCGGCCTCCATCCGCGCGCCGTCGGGAAGGCGGATCGCCTCGACGCCGATCTCGGCGCCGGTCGCGAGCAGCACGGCGCGGTGGATCGTGTTCTCGAGCTCGCGCACGTTGCCGGGCCAGCGGGCGCGCTTGAGTTCGTCGCGCGCCTCGGTCGAAAGCGGACGGACCGGCAGCCCGTTTTGCTTGGCGTAATGGGCGGCGAAGTGACCGGCAAGCTCCAGGATGTCGCCGGGCCGCTCGCGCAGCGGCGGAATTTTCAGGTTCACGACGTTGAGGCGGTAGAGCAGATCCTCGCGGAATTTTCCCTGCTTCACCTCGTCCGTGAGGTTGCGGTTCGAGGTCGCGATGACGCGGATGTCGACCGCCACCGGCTTGGCGCCGCCGACGCGATCGATCACGCGCTCCTGCAATGCGCGCAGGAGCTTCGCTTGCAGGCGGGCGTCCATCTCGGAAATTTCGTCGAGCAGCAGCGTGCCGCCGCTCGCTTCCTCGAACTTTCCGATCCGGCGCGCGACCGCGCCGGTGAAGGCGCCTTTCTCGTGGCCGAACAATTCGGATTCGAGCAGGTTCTCGGGGATGGCGGCGCAATTGAGCGAGACAAAGGGCTTGTTCGCGCGCGCACTGCGCTGGTGGACGTAGCGCGCGATCATCTCCTTGCCGGTGCCGGATTCGCCGGTGATCAGGATCGAGGCCTCGGAGGAAGCGATCTGGCCCGCGAGCCTGACGATCTCCGCCATTGCCTCGTCGCGGTAGACGAGATCGCGGGTGTCGTCGGCGACGGCCGCGAGCACGGCGGCGATCAATTCTGGATCGGGCGGCAGGGGGATGTATTCCTTGGCGCCGGCGTGGATCGCCGCCACCGCCGCGCGCGCGTCGTTGTCGGTGCCGCAGGCGACGATCGGCGCGGAAAAGTGCTCGGCCGCGAGCCTGTCGGCGAGATCGCGGATATCGAGCGCGACGTCGACCATCAAGAGATCGGCGCCGCGCGTGCGCAGCACTTTCAGCGCCTGCTCGGCGTCGGTCACGTGGGTGACGGCCGCTCCGCGGTCGACCGCGATCTTGGTCGCGGCGCTGAGTTGGCCTTTCAGCGTTCCGATGATGAGGAGTCGCATGGCTAATCCCTCCTTACAGACTGTCAGCTACGGTCGGACTTGATGATTTCGGTCATGGTGATGCCGAGCCGCTCCTCGACGAGCACGACCTCGCCGCGGGCAACCAGCCGGTTGTTCACGAAAATATCGATCGATTCTCCGACCTTGCGGTCGAGTTCGAGCACGGTGCCGGGTCCGAGCTTCAAGAGATCGCCGATATCCATGCGCGTGCGGCCGAGCACCGCCGAGACATGCACCGGCACGTCGAGCACGGCCTCGAGGTCGGAAGCCATCTTCGGCGACATGGAATCCTCGGGCGCGGTCGGCGGCGCCGATTCGGCGCGGGCGACCATGTCGACGTCACGCTCGAGATCGGGGAGCGGCGGAGTTTTATCCGTCTGGCTGTTGGGCGTCGGCTGGTCGTTCATTTTGCACTCTCCGGATCGGAAATGTTCAAGGATTTCGGGCCGCTGCCGAGATAGCGCGCGACCGCCTCGTTGATGCGCGCTTCGATGGCGGCGCGTTCGCGCGTGACGCCGCCGTCGGCCCATTCGATGCGGCAGTCGTCGGCGGCAAGCCCGGGCTCGGGCAACAGCACGAGCCGGCCGGTATAGCCGCGCGTCTCGGCGAGCTTCATCAGGCGGGCGCTCGCGCTCTGCACGAGGTCGCTCGCAAGCCGTACCACGACGTGCGGCGCGGAACGCACCTGCGCGAGAATCCCGCTCACCAGGCGCTCGATCTCGGCGATGGGCTCGCGGGCGATCAGGCCGGGTGCGAGCTGGCGCGAGACCGCGAGCGCGACCTCGACCGCCTCGGCCTCCAGGCGCGCCTCGAGCGTTTTGAGTTCGGCGGAAATTCCGTCCATCGCTTGCGCGACTTTTTCCGCAGCGAGCGCGGTGCGGTGCTCGATCTTGGCGAGCGCCTCGGCCGTCGCTTCGGCGAAACCGCGCCGGTAGCTCTCGGCTTCCGCTTCCTTCACGGCCGCCGCATGTTCCGCCGCCGTCACGCGCGCGCGCCCGCTACGCGCGCGGCCGTCGCCGAATTCGTCGTCGAACAGGAATTTGACCGGGCGGTTTCCCGGCTCGTCCGTCTTCGATGCTCTCGGTTCGGCGGTCATCGACATGGCATCCTCAGTAAATCAGTTCGTCTTCGCCGCCGCGGCCCTTGGCGATCACGATCTCGCCCTTGGCGGCGAGATCCTTGGCGAGGTTGACCATCAGCGACTGCGCCTCGTCGACGTCGCGGAGCCGCACCGGCCCCATCGACTGGATGTCGTCGAGCAGCATCTTGCCGGCGCGTTGCGACATGTTGGAGGTGAAGAAGTTGCGCACCGCCTCCGACGAGCCCTTGAGCGCGAGCGCGAGCTTGTCCTTGTCGAACTGGCGGAGCAGCGTCTGCGCCGAGGCGGAATCGAGCTTCACGAGGTCGTCGAAGGTGAACATCAGGGTCTTGATGCGCTCGGCTGCCTCGCGGTTCGATTCCTCGAGCGCGGTCATGAAGCGGGTTTCCGTCTGGCGGTCGAAGTAGTTGAAGACTTCCGCGATCGCCTCGTGGGCGTCGCGCTTGCTCGTCTGCGACAGGTTCGACATGAATTCGGTGCGCAGCGTTTGCTCGACGCGCTCGATCACGTCCTTCTGGATCGATTCCATCCGCAACAGGCGGTTGATGACGTCGAGCGCGAGCTCGTCGGGAAGGATCGCGAGCACGCGCGCGGCGTTCTCGGGCTTGATCTTGGAGAGCACGACCGCGACGGTCTGCGGATACTCGTTCTTGAGATAATTCGCGAGAATCTCCTCCTGCACGTTGGAGAGCTTCTCCCACATGTTGCGGCCGGCGGGGCCGCGAATTTCCTCCATGATCGAATTGACGCGATCGTTGGGCAGGAATTCGCTGAGCAGGCGCTCGGTCGCGATCGAATCGCCCATAAGCGCGCCGGTCGCGGAAAGCTGGCCGACGAAATCGACGAGGAGATGCTCCACCGATTCCGACTCGATGGTGCCGAGCGAGGACATGGCGATGGACAGCGAGCGGATCTCGTCGTCGTCCAGGAGTTTCCAAACGCCGGCGCCGTGCTTTTCGCCGAGTGCGAGCAAAAGAATCGAGGCGCGCTCGATGCCGGTCAGCGCGCGCCTTGCCTGCATCACCGCCGCCGTGGGCTGCGCTTGCGGCGCCGCTTCGGAGGCGGGTTTCCTCTTCAGCGAGAACAGGGTGTCGACGAATGCGGCGGCGCTGGCCATGGCTTACGCCCTCGTCTCGTGGATCCACTGACGGATGATCGCGACCGTCTCGTGCGGGTTGCGATCGGCCAACTCGCCGACTTTCTGGATCGACTGCTGCTGCACCTCGCCCTGGATCTGGGCGACCTCGATCAGGCGCGCCGCCGGATTGTCGGTCTTGGGCCTCGGCGCGGGCAGCGACGCTTCAGCCGGGGCATGCGGCGCGGGGGCGGGGGCCGCGATCGCGCGCGCGGATTCGTCGGGGGTGATGATGCGGCGGATGAGCGGCCGGACCACGAACAGAAGCACGAGGCCGGAGAGAATAAGGACGACGAACATCTGCACGCCCTGGAAAATGTCGTCGGTGGTGAAGCGGAGCATGCTGAAGAAGCCGGCATCCTCGGCAATCGTGGGAACGCCGGGGATGTCGGCGAAGCGGAGGTTCACGACCTCGACTTGGTCGCCGCGTTTCTGGTCGTAGCCGATCGCCGAGCGCACGAGCGCGGTGATGCGGTCGATTTCCTCTTTCGAGCGCGGCGCATAGCTCGCTTCCGCCGAGCCCGCGCGCGTGTAGTTGCCGTCGACGAGGACGGCGACCGAAATCTTCTTGACGCGGCCGGCCTCGACGGTCTCGGTGCGGGTGGTGCGGGAAATCTCGTAATTGACGATTTCCTCGCTCTTCTTGCTCTGGTCGCGCGGGGGGGCGGCGATCGGCTGGCCGCGGGCATTGCCGCCGGGCACCTCGTTGCCGACGGAGACGCCGCCGTCGTCGTTGCCGCCGGTCAGCGCGCTTTCCTCGCGCGTCTGGGTCGAGCGCACGACCTTGCTCTCGGGATCGAAGATGTCGGAGGTCTGCTGGATGCGGCTGTAATCGACCTCGGCCGAGACCTGCACGCGGGCGTGGCCGGGGCCGACCACGCTGATCACGATCGATTCGATCTGCTCCCGGAGCTTGCGCTCGAAAGCGGCGTGGCGGTCGTCGAGGCCGGAGGCGACGGCGTTTCCTTCGTCGCCGGCGCCGTCGGCGAGCAATTGTCCCTGCTCGTTCACGATCGAGATGCGCTCGGGCTTCAATCCCTTCACGGCGGAGGCGGCGAGATGGCGGATGGCGCGGACCTGGCTCGCGTCGAGCGCGCCGCGGAGCTTCAGCACGATCGCGGCGGAAGGTTCCTGCTTGTCGCGCGCGAACAATTGCCGTTCGGGCACGACGAGATGCACGCGCGCCGCCGCGACGCGGTCGAGCGAGCGGATGGTGCGCGCAAGTTCGCCCTCGAGCGCGCGCAGGTGATTGACGTTCTGCACGAAGGAAGTGGTGCCGAGCGTGTCGGACTTGTCGAAAATCTCGTAGCCGACCGAGCCGCCGCGCGGCAATCCGGTTTCGGCGAGCCGCATGCGCAGCCGCGTCACCTGCGTCTTCGGCACCAGCACCGTCGCGCCGTCGCCGCGCAGCTCGTAGGGAATTCCCTGCGTGTCGAGCTCCTTCACGATGCGTCCGGAATCGTCGAGCGTGAGCTCGGTGAAGAGCGGCGCCATCGTCGGCTGCGAAAAGCGCATGATGACGAAGGCGAAGAAGCCGATCAGGATCGCCGTGGCCGCGCCCATGGCGGCAATGCGCGCCGGCCCCAGCGTTTTGACGAACTCGATAAGACCGTTCACTTGGGAATTCCCCCTGCAGGCCGCCCGCGGCGATGGCGCGTTTCGGCGGCTAGGCAATAATTTCCCGGTGCAAGGTTGCAAAACCGTTAACGATCAGAGGTTTGCGACGCTGGCGATGGAATTCGCGCATTGGTTTGCAAGACCGATGGGCCCATATCCAAGCCCGTTCCATTCACGCTGACCGCTCGCGAATTCAGGCAGGCCGCAATAAGGTATTTAGAGACCTCTATTTAATTCTATGATTTCATTATATATTATCTACTATAGAGATAGTTTATCGTGGAATATCCGTCGCAGGTAGGGTGTCTTGCCCTCTAGCCACAAGCGGCGCCAAAGTGCGAATAGTTCCAAATTCGCAAGAATTGGGCGGCGCCGAAAAATCATGGATTACCCACAGATCTTCGCCCGCGCCCTCGATCGGCTCCGCCGCGAGCGGCGCTATCGGGTGTTTGCGGAGATCGAGCGCGACGCGGCGCGCTTTCCGCGCGCGATCTGGCACTCGCCCGCGGGCGCGCGCGAAATCGTGGTGTGGTGCTCGAACGATTATCTCGGCATGGGCCGCCACCCGGCCGTGATCGAGGCGATGGTCGAGACCGCGCGGCGGACGGGCGCCGGCGCCGGCGGCACGCGCAATATTTCCGGCACGAGCCGCGCGATCGTGGAACTCGAAGCGGAACTTGCCGATCTTCACGGCAAGGAATCGGCGCTGGTGTTCGGCTCCGGTTACGTCTCGAACGAAACCGGCATCGCGACGATCGCGAAGCTTCTGCCCGATTGCCTGATCCTGTCGGACGAGGCCAACCACAATTCGATGATCGAGGGCGTGCGCCGCGCGGGGTGCGAGAAGGCGGTGTTCCGCCACAACGATCTCGATCATCTCGAGAAATTGCTGCAAGCCGCCGGGAACCGGCCGAAGCTCATCGTGCTCGAGAGTCTTTATTCGATGGACGGCGACCTCGCGCCGCTCACTTCGATCTGCGATCTCGCCGAACGCTACGGCGCCATGACCTATCTCGACGAGGTGCACGCGGTCGGCCTTTACGGAAAGCGCGGCGGCGGTATCGCCGAGCGCGACGGCGTCATGCATCGCGTCGACGTCATCGAAGGCACGCTCGCCAAGGCCTTCGGCGTGATCGGCGGCTATCTCGCGGGCAACAGCGAGACGATCGACGCCGTGCGCTCGTTCGCACCCGGGTTCATCTTCACGACGGCGCTGCCGCCGCCGGTGGCCGCGGCGGCGACGGCTTCGATCCGCCACCTGAAATCGTCGAGCTGGGAGCGTGAGCGTCTGCAGTCGCAGGCGCGAAAGACGAGGGCCGCGCTCGCCCGCGCCGGCTTGCCGATGATCGCGTCGGAGACGCACATCATTCCGGTGATGGTGGGCGAGGCGGGCCTGTGCAAGGCCGCGAGCGATCTTCTGCTCATGGAGCACGGCATCTATCTGCAACCGATCAACGAGCCGACGGTGCCGAAGGGCACCGAGCGGCTGCGCGTTACGCCGACGCCGTTCCACGACGACGAGCTGATCGCTCAACTTGCCGATGCGCTGGTGAAGACATGGAAAGCGCTCGATTTGCCCCTCGCCGGCAAGGCGGAAGCGGCGGAATAAGGTTCAGCCGACTTTCGGCGCGAGCTGGCCGGCCTTGGTCTTGCCGACGCCGAGATATTCCTCCAGCACCTTGGGATCGGCCTTCAACGCCGCGCTCGTGCTTTCATGCACGATCATCCCGCGCTCCAGAATCGCGGCGCGGTCGGTGACGGACAGAATTTTCTGCGCGTTCTGCTCGACCAGGATCGCGGAGAGGCCTTCCTCGCGCATCACGCGCGCTAACACCGCGATCAATTCCTTGACCAGGATCGGCGCCAGCCCCTCGAGCGGCTCGTCGAGAAGGAGAAGGCGCGGGTTGAGCACGAGCGCGCGGCCGATCGCGAGCATCTGCTGCTCGCCGCCCGACAGTTGATTGCCGAGGTTGCGGCGGCGCTCCGCCAGGCGCGGAAACAGCTCGTAAACCCGCGCCACGGTCCAGCGGCCGGGCCGCGCCACCGCGGTCAAATTCTCCTCGACGGTGAGCGACTTGAAGATGTTGCGCTCCTGCGGCACCCAGCCGATGCCCCGGTGCGCGCGCTGGTCGGGGGAGAGCCGCGTGATGTCGTGGCCTCCGAGTTGGATGGCGCCGCTGAAATAGCGCGTCACGCCGACGATGGAATTCAGCAAGGTGGTCTTGCCCATGCCGTTCCGGCCCAACAGCGCGAGCGAGCGGCCCTCCTCAAGGCGGAGCGAGATGTTCGACAGCACCACCGCCTCGCCGTAGCCCGCGGAGAGTTTCTCGATTTGCAGCACTTCAGGCATCGATCGCCTCGCCGAGATAGACCGCGCGCACGTTTGGGTCGCGCGCGATCGCCTCGGGCGCGCCCTCGGTCAGCAACGCGCCGTTGACCAGCACCGAGATGCGGTCGGCGAAGCTGAACACGAGGTCCATGTCGTGCTCGATCAGGAGCACGGTCACGTCCTTGGGGAGCGCCGCGACGGTGGCGAGAATTTCGTGCCGCTCCGCTTCCGGTACCCCGGCGGCCGGTTCGTCCAGAAGCAACACGCGCGGGCGGCAGGCGAAGGCAAGCGCGATCTCCAAGAGCCGCTGCTTGCCGTAGGGCAGGATCGCCGTGCGCTCGCTCATCACGTCGGCGAGGCGAAAGCGCTCGATCAGCTCGATCGATTCTTCCACCACGCCCTGCTTGCTGCCGGCGAGCCGCCACCAGTCGCGGCCAGTTCCGAGCCGCTCGGAAATCGCGATGCCGAGGGTCTCCAATGGCGTGAGGTCGGCGAACAATTGATTGATCTGGAACGTGCGCGCAATCCCAAGCCGCACGCGTGCATGCGGCTTCAAGTCGGTAATGTCGCGGCCATCGAGCCGGATGCGGCCGCTGGTCGGCCGCAATACGCCGGTGAGAAGATTGACCAGCGTGGTCTTGCCCGCACCATTCGGTCCGATCAGCGCGTGGCGCGCGCCGCGCGCGATCTTGAGCGAAACGTCGCTCGCGGCGGCGATGCCGCCGAAGCGCTTGTCGAGATGTTGGGTTTCGAGCACGGTCGGCATCGGGTGCCCGCGTCTAGGTCGCGCGCTTCTGCGGGCGCAAGCGGAGAATCCGTTTGCGGATGGCGCTGCGGAAGCGTTCGAAGCGCTCGCGCCCGACGACGACGATCACCACCAGCACGAGGCCGATCCAGAACTGCCAGTATTGCGGCGTTAGGCTCGCGAGCCAGTCCTGCATCAACTTGAAGATCAGCGCGCCGATGACGCCGCCGTAGAGATAGCCGGGGCCGCCGAGGATCAGCATCAGGAGCACGTCGGCCGAACGCTCGAACGAGAACATGTCGAGCGAGGCGAATTGCGTCGTCTGGGTGAGCAGCGCGCCGGCAACGCCGGCATAGCCCGCGGCGAGCGTGTAGATCGCGACCAGGCGGCCGTCCACGGAAACGCCGATGGCGGACGCGCGCAACGGATTGCCTTTCACCGCGCGCAAGGAAAGCCCGAAGGGGGAATTGACGATGCGGCGCGCGAGCAGGAACAGAACGAACAGCACCGCGAGGCTGTAGGCATAGGCGGTGTGGCCGAAAATATCGAAGCGGAAACGTCCGAACAGCGGCTCGATGACGATTCCCTGCAACCCGTCGGTACCGCCGGTGAGCCCGTCATAGCGATTGCCGAGCTCGCGCAGCACCAGCGCAATGCCGATG
The DNA here is from genome assembly GCA_041491825.1 of Xanthobacteraceae bacterium. Classification (GTDB taxonomy): domain Bacteria; phylum Pseudomonadota; class Alphaproteobacteria; order Rhizobiales; family Xanthobacteraceae; genus Palsa-892. The sequence continues at coordinate 14,605 of JBGPVT010000009.1, forward strand.
GTCACCATGATGCGCGTCAGATCCGAGCCGCGGAGCACGAGGAAGCTCGTCAAGAAACCGAGTGCGGCGGAGGCCACCCCGGCGATCACCAGCGCGAGCGCGGGCTCGGTGACGAGCTGATGCTTCGCCAGGAGACCCGCGCAATAGGCGCCGAATCCGAAGAAGGCGGCCTGGCCGAGCGAGATGATGCCGGCATAGCCGAGAATGAGATCGAGCGAGAGCGCGAACAGGCCGAGGATCGCGATCTCGGTGAGAATGAGATGCCGGCCGGGCAGGAGAAAAACCGTCGCGAAGGCGGCGATCCAGAAGACGATTTCCGAAAGCCGCCAGCGCGCCCGGCGCATCACCAGGCGCGCGGCGTCCGGCGGGGCGAGGCGGGTGGAACTCACGGCGCACATCCGCTGGCCTGCGTCATTTCGCGGTCCCGCGCGCGAACAATCCCTGCGGGCGCCAGATCAAGACGAGGATCATGATGGTGTAGATCGCAAAGGCGCCGAGCTTCGGCACGTAATACTTGCCGGCGACGTCGGCGATGCCGAGCAGGATCGAGGCGAGGAACGGGCCGGTGATGCTCGACGTGCCGCCGACCGTCACCACGATCAAAAAGTAGATCATGAACTTGAGCGGAAATTGCGGATCGAGCCCGAGAATCTCGGCGCCGAGCGCGCCGCCGAGGCCCGCGAGCCCCGAGCCCACCGCGAAGGTCGCGGCGAAGACGGCGTTGACGTTGATGCCGAGCCCGCGCGCGACGCGGGCATCGTCGACGGAGGCGCGGAGCCGGCTGCCGAAGCGGGTGTAGCTCAGCACGAATTGCAACGCGGCGGTGAGCAGGCCGCAGATCACGATGATCAGGAGCCGGTATTTGCCGATACCGACGCCGAAGACGTTGAACTGGCCCTTCAGATAGTCCGGCACGTCGATGAACACCTGCGAGGAGCCGAGCGTGTAATCGACCGCCGCCACCGCCATGAATACGAGGCCGATCGAGAACAGTACCTGGTCGAGATGGCTCTTGCGGTAGACGTGGATGTAGAGCGTCCGCTCCAGCAGAATCCCGAGCAGCGCCGCGGCGAGGAAGGCGATCGGCAGGCCGAGCAGAAACGGCACGCCGAGCCGGTTCACCGCGATGAAGGCGGCATAGCCGCCGGCCATGGCGAAGGCGCCGTGCGCGAGATTGACGAAATTCATCAGCCCGAGCGTGACGGCGAGCCCGCAGGCGAGCACGAACAGGAGCATGCCGTAGGCGATGCCGTCGAACAGAATGGTCAGCATGGCCGATGTTGGCCTCGATGCGCCCGCGCGGCAAGCGGCGCGCGGCTGCGATCGAACCGCGCGCCGTCCGCTTCCGGGTTATTTCTTGGCGGCCTTGATCGGATCCTTGATCGCCTCGAAGGTGGCGAATTCCACGTTGTAAAGCTCGCCGCCGACTCTCTCGACGCGGCGAATGTAGATGTTCTGGATGATGTCGCGGGTGTCCGGATCGATCGAGATTGGCCCGCGCGGGCTTTCCCACTTCATCCCCTTCATCGCCGCGATCAGGGCGTCGCCGTCGGTCTTGCCGCCGGTCTTCTTCAGCGCCTCGTAGATCAGATGGATGCCGTCATAGCCGCCGACCGCCATGAAGCCGGGGCGCTGGCCGTTCATCAGTTTTTTGTAGGCGGCGACGAAGTCCTTGTTCATGGCGGAGGGATGCGACGCCGAATAGAAGAAGGCGGTGACGGCGCCAAGCACGGCGTCGCCCATGTTGTTGAGGAGATCGTCGTCGGTGACGTCGCCGGGGCCGATCAGCTTGATGCCGGCCTTGTCGAGGCCGCGCTCGGCATATTGCTTGACGAAGGTGCCGCCTTGGCCCGCGGGCACGAACACGAAAAGCGCGTCGGGCTTGGCGTCGGCCGCGCGCTGCAGCACGGGCGAGAAGTCGGGGGAGGCCAGCGGCACCTTCAATTCCTCGATTACCTGGCCGCCGGCGGCGGTGAAGCGCTCCTTGAAGGAGTTCTGCGCGTCGGCGCCGGGCGCGTAGTCGGAAACGAGCGTCACCACCTTCTTGATGCCGTTCTTCGCCGCCCAGTCGGCGATGATGACGCAGGATTGCGCCAGCGTGAAGCTCGTGCGCGCGATATAGGGCGAGCGCTCGGTGATGATCGAGGTGCCGGCCGCCATCACGATCTCGGGCACCTTGGCCTCGGTCGCGAGCGGTGCCGCGGCGAGCGCCGACGGCGTGATGCCGAAGCCCGCGATGAAGCTCACATGATCGTTGACGATCAGCTCCTGCGCCAGCCGCTTGGTGTTGTCGGGAACAGTGCCGTCGTCCTTGAGGATAATTTCGATCTTGCGGCCGGCGACCGTGTCGCCGTGCTGCTGCATATAAAGACGGACGGCCGCGTCGATCTGCTTGCCGGTCGAGGCCTGCCCGCCGGTCATCGGCAGAATAAGGCCGACCTTCACGGTCTCCTGGGCCGCGACACCCCCGGCGAAAGCCACGGCGGCGGCGGCCAAAAGGCCGGCGAGAATCCGTTTCATCATCTGACTGTCCTTCCCTTATGTTCTTGATGCTCTTGATCTTGCTTGCAGGAAGGCACCTTTTCTGGCGTGTGCTCCCCCTGCTCGGGAAATGGGTAGCGCGGAACCGCAAGCGAGAAAAGCCTTTAGGGCGGGGGGTGCTCGCCTATAATCAGGAAACTGGAGGATTGCGGCGGCCGCTCTTCGCGGCGCGGCATAAAGCAATTTCCAGCGGTCTTTGTCGCGCCGTAATGGCTGACACCATTGCGGCGGTTTCCATCGAGGATCGGCCACATGATGCGGCGGCGCAAACTTTCGGTTTCGATGATGGCGGCGGTTCTCGCCGCCTCGCTTTCGGCGGGTCCGGCGCTCGCCGTGAGCTGCCGCACCAATGCGAGCTTCGATCGCTGGCTCGACGAGTTCCGGCGGGAAGCCGCAGGCGCCGGCATCTCGCAGCGGGCGATCGCTGCGGCCGCGCCCGGCCTGGTCTACGACCAGCGCATCGTCAACATCGATCGCGGCCAGCGCGTCTTCAACCAGACCTTCATCGAATTTTCCGGCCGCATGGTCGCCGCCTATCGCATCCAGAAAGGCGGCCAGCTGATCCAGCAGCACGGCGCGGTGTTTTCGCGCGCCAACCAGCAATTCGGCGTGCCGGCGGCGGTGATCACCGCCTTCTGGGGGCTGGAGAGCGATTTCGGCGCCAATCTCGGCAAGGAGAAAGTTCTGCCGGCGATCACCTCGCTCGCCTATGATTGCCGCCGCGCGGAAATGTTTCGCGGCCATCTGTTGTCGGTGCTGCAATTGATCGACCGCGGGGATTTGCGGCCCGAGGAGATGATCGGCTCCTGGGCCGGCGAAATCGGCCAGACCCAGATGATGGCGACCGAATACATGAAGTGGGCGGTCGATTATGACGGCGACGGCCACCGCAACCTGATCAAGAGCGTGCCCGACGTCATCGGCTCGACCGCGAATTATCTGCAAAGCCTCGGCTGGCGGCGCGGTGAGCCGTGGCTCACCGAGGTGCGGGTGCCCGCCCAATTGCCGTGGGACCAGGCGGACCTCACGATCCAGCATCCGCGCTCGCAATGGGCAAGCTGGGGCGTGGCGCTCGCCGACGGCCGCGCGCTTACGGCGGACGGGCTGCCCGCCTCGCTGGTGCTGCCGATGGGGCGGATGGGGCCGGCCTTCCTCGCCTACGAGAATTTCCAGGTTTACCTCAAATGGAACCAGTCGCTCATCTATTCGCTGACCGCCGCCTATTACGCCACAAGGCTCGCGGGTGCGGCGCCCATGCACAAGGGCAACGGCACGCCGGTGGCGCTGCCCTTCGAGCAGGCGAAGGAGCTGCAGCAGTTGCTCCGGCGCTACGGTTACACCGGCGAGATCGACGGCAAGCTCGGGATTTCGACGCGCGCGGCGGTGAAGGCCGCGCAAATGCGGCTCGGCTTGCCGGCGGATTCGTGGCCGACGGTGGAATTGCTCGCGCGGCTCCGCGGCGGGTGAGACAGGAACCGAATGACGTTCCGCGCGTTATCGGGCGCTGGGGGGCTTTGCAGCGAGCCGTTTCATGACCTCTGAAGACTTTTCCGTTCGTTATCCGAAACCGCGCAGCAATACGGTTCTGACCGTCGCCCTGACGATCTGTTTCGGCGGCCTGTTCGTGTTCGTTGCCGTGATCGCGACCTTCGCGGCGGTATTGCTCGCCGGCGATAAGATGATCTTCTCCAATTTTATCTATCTCTTCGCGGTCATGCTGTATCTGGGCTTGATCGTCGGCGCGCTCGTCGCGGCCGGGCTCAATCTCGACCTGCCGCGCTGGAAGAACCCGTGGCCGACGCGGACGGGCGGGGAGCCGCAACCGCTCGCACGCCTGCTCCGAACCCCGTCGGTCCGCGCTTCCGTTCCCCGTTCGACCGGCTCGGCGTGGTTTCGGCTGAATTGATCGGCGGCGATATCGATGGTGCCGCCGCACCATCGCGCTTTCATAGATAGCTGTTAGCCGTCCTAATCGCTCGTCCTTGCGCGCGAGAGGCCGTGATATTCTTGCAGGGAAACGGTCACGTTCAGATAGGGAGAGCGCGCATGAATCCGATCACGCTGTTCATCACGGTCGTGTTGGTCCTCTTGGGTATCGGGGCGGGACTGGCCGGGTATACCTCGTTGGCGTTCACGCTCTTTGCCCTCGCCGTCATCGTTTCCGCCTCGCTCAAAATGGCGAACAACTGGGAGAAGTTCGTGATCTTGCGCGCCGGCAAGTTCCAATCGGCCAAGGGGCCGGGCCTCTTCATCATCGTCCCGATTCTCGACGCGGTGACGGCCGTGATCGACGAGCGCATCCAGACGACCGCCTTCGCCGCGGAACAGGCGCTGACCAAGGACACGGTGCCCGTCAACGTTGATGCTATCATCTTCTGGTTCGTTCACGACGCGCAAAAGGCCGCCTTGAACATCACGAATTACCGGGAAGCCATCGATCGCGTGGCGCAAACCTCGCTCCGCGAAATGATCGGCGCCACCATGTTGTCGGCGCTGTTGTCGGAACGCCAAGCCGCCGACGAGGTGCTGCGCGCCGAAATCAGTCGTAAGACCGCCGAATGGGGAATTATGGTCAACTCCGTGGAAATCCGCGACGTCGCCATTCCGGTCGCCCTGCAGGACGCAATGTCGCGGCAGGCGCAGGCGGAGCGCGAGAAGCAGGCGCGGGTTATTCTGGGTTCGGCCGAGGCCGAGATCGCCGGAAAATTCGTCGAGGCCGCCAAGCTCTATGCCGACAATC
>JBGPVT010000010.1:0-19390 GCA_041491825.1 Xanthobacteraceae bacterium
GATGCCGCGGTCGGCGGCGAGCGTCGGCGCGGGCGCGGCGCCGTCACCAACCCGAGCGGCCGTTTCGAGCCGCACGCCAAGGTCGCCTTCGACGACGGCTGGCAGAGCCTCGAGGAGCTACCCCCCTTCAAGACCTACGTCACCGAGGAGCGGGCGCGGAAAATCATCAGCCGCAACGAATCGCCCGATATCGGCTTCGACCGCTCGATCAACCCCTATCGCGGCTGCGAACACGGCTGCATCTATTGCTACGCGCGGCCGACCCACGCTTATCAGGGGCTGTCGCCGGGGCTCGATTTCGAATCGCGCCTGTTCGTGAAGCCGGACGCGCCGGAGCTGTTGGCGCGCGAATTGTCCGATCCCTCCTACCGGCCGCGCATGATCGCGATGGGGACCAACACCGATCCCTATCAGCCGATCGAGAAGAAGTGGCAGGTCACCCGCCGTATCCTGGAAGTGTTGCGCGACGCCGGCCATCCGGTCGGCATCGTGACGAAATCGGCGCTGGTCACGCGCGACATCGACATTCTGTCGGAGATGGCGAAGAAGAACCTCGCCAAGGTCGCCGTTTCCATCACCACGCTCGACCATAAGCTCGCGCGCGCGATGGAACCGCGGGCGGCGACGCCGCAGCGCCGGCTCGCCACCATCCGCGCGCTCTCTAACGCCGGCATTCCCACCGCCGTCATGGTGGCGCCGATCATTCCGGCGATCAACGATTCGGAGATCGAACGCGTGCTGGACGCCGCGGCCGCCGCCGGTGCCGAGGGCGCGGGCTACGTCACGCTCAAGATGCCGTTCGAAATCAAGGATCTCTTCCGCGAATGGCTGCGCGAGCACTTCCCCGACAAGGAGAAGCACGTGATCTCGCTCGTGCGCGACCTGCACGGCGGCAAGGATTACGATTCCTCCTGGGGCAAGCGGCAGACCGGCGCCGGCCCCTATGCCTGGTCGATCGGCCGCCGCTTCGAACTCGCCTGCGAGCGCCTCGGCCTCAACAAAAAGCGAAGCAAGCTCACGGTCGCGCATTTCCACCCGCCGGCGGCGAACCGGCGGCAGCTCGATCTATTCGCGGCCTAAGGGCGCGCGGATTAGGCCTTTGCCAAAGCCAGCAAAATCAGCCCCGCGGCTGAATATCCCCTTGAATCGTTTAGCGATTTTAACCTTTCCCTTTACCCGCTCTTTACCGTGAAGCCCCAGAATCCACAGCGTCAGTTCCAGTTGCGTCTTGCGTATCCGGGTTCTGCGTTATGGATGTTGCGCGTATCGGGGCGCCCCAGCGGGCGCCCCGTTCATCCCTGTCCGAGCCCACTTCCACTCGGCTCGAAGGCTATCTCGATCGCATCCTGATCGGCGATTGCGTCGCGGAACTCGCGAAGCTTCCGGCCGCCTCGGTCGACCTCGTCTTCGCCGATCCGCCCTACAATCTGCAGCTCAAGAACGACCTCAAGCGCCCGGACGATTCGAAGGTCGACGCGGTCGACGATGACTGGGACAAATTTTCGAGCTTCGAAGCCTATGACGATTTCACCCGCGCGTGGCTCTTGGCCTGCCGCCGCGTGATGAAGCCCGCCGCCACCCTTTGGGTCATCGGCTCCTATCACAACATCTTCCGCGTCGGCACGCTGTTGCAGGATCTCGGCTTCTGGATCCTCAACGACGTGATCTGGCGCAAGACCAACCCGATGCCGAATTTCCGCGGCCGCCGCTTCACCAACGCGCACGAGACGCTGATCTGGGCGGCGCGCGAGGAAACCGGCCGCTACACCTTCAATTACGAGGCGCTGAAAGCCGGTAACGAAGACGTGCAAGTGCGTTCCGACTGGACGCTCGCGCTCTGCACCGGCGAGGAGCGCCTGAAGGACGGGAACGGAAAAAAGATTCATCCGACCCAGAAGCCCGAGGCCCTGCTCGCGCGCGCGATCCTTGCGGCGTCGAGGCCGGGCGATGTGGTGATCGATCCCTTTCACGGCGCCGGCACCACCGGCGCCGTGGCGAAGCGCCTCGGCCGGCGGTTCATCGGCATCGAACGTGATGCCGCCTATGCCGCCGCGGCCGAGGCGCGAATCGCCGCTATCGAGCCGTTCGCGGAAGCAACGCTTGCCCCCTTCCAGACCGCACGCGAGGCGCCGCGCGTCGCCTTCGCGGCACTGATCGAGCGCGGGCTGATCAAGACGGGCGCGACGCTCACCGACGCCAAGGGCCGGGTACGGGCGCTGGTGCGCGCCGACGGCATGGTCGCGTTGAAGGGAAAGAACGGCGCGGCGTCCGTCGGCTCGATCCACAAGATCGGGGCGCTGGCGCAAGGGTTGGAAGCCTGCAACGGCTGGGCCTACTGGCACGTCGAGGACAAGAAAGGCCGCCAATCGATCGACGATCTCCGCGCCATCGTGCGCGGCGAGATGGCGGCGGCCGGCGTTTAAGCGGATTGATCCGGTTTCGTCGCAAAGCTCATCGCGTGCGCCACCACTTTGCGCATGAGCGAGGGCAGTGCTTCATCATCGAGCGCGGAGAGCTTCACGAAACGCGCGCCTTTCGGGGCGCGGGTGCCTTTCGGAACGCGCGCGGTGTAAACCTCCAATTCCAGCGGAAAATGCGTGAAGACGTGGCGGACGATTCCGGGCAGACGGCGCCACTTCAGGGGCTTCACCGAGAGCTTCGGCGCGGAAGCAAGGCCGCCGCGTTTTTTGAAATCAGCACTCCATTCCGTCGTCGGCACCTCGGTCATGCCGCCCAAGAGACCGCGCGGCGGGCGGGCGCGCAGAAGGATCGTGCCGTCCGCCCGCAGCACGACGAAGGCGGCACCCCGGCGCAATGCGCCTTCGGCCTTCGGCACGCGGCGCGGAAATGTATCCTGGTCGCCCCGCCGATGGGCTTCGCAGCGGTCGTTCCATGGACAAGATGGGCAGCTCGGTCGCTTCGGCGTGCAGATCGTGGCGCCCAGATCCATCATCGCCTGGGCGAAGTCGCCGGCGCGGTGCGCGGGCGCCAGAATCTCCGCGAGTCGCTTCAATTCGGGCTTCGCCGCGGGCAATTGCGTCTCGATCGCGTAGCGGCGCGCGATCACGCGCTCGATATTGCCGTCGACGGGCGCGGCCTTGCGGCCAAAGGCGATCGCACTCAGCGCCGCCGCCGTATAGGCGCCGATGCCCGGCAGCGCGCGCAAGGCTTCCTCGTTCTCGGGAAAGGCGCCGCCATGCCGCGCCACGAGCGTGCGCGCGCAGGCGTGCAGGTTGCGCGCCCGCGCGTAATAGCCGAGCCCGGCCCAGGCCTTCAGCACGTCGGAAAGCTTCGCTCGCGCGAGCCGCTCGACGTCCGGAAAGCGGGCGAGAAACCGCGCGTAATAGCGCGCGACCGTTTCCGTCCGCGTCTGCTGCAGCATGATTTCGGATAGCCACACGCGGTAAGGCTCCGGCACAGCACCCGGCGGCGCGCGCCAGGGCAGGTCGCGACGGTCGCGGTCATACCAAGCGAGCAGCCGCTCCGGATCGGATCCGCCCAAGCTTGTTCTTCGCGCCGCGACTGCTAGGTTGGATCGCGCCATTCGTTACCCCTGCCACGGAAACCGGCGAAACCGCCGGATCAGGCTCGATGATATCCCCGCCCGCCCGCAAACGCCGCTCCGCCACCCCGCTCGCCGACCTCGTCGGCCAGTGCGTGAATCAGGCATTCTCGCGCCAGGGCTTCGCGGCGGTCGACATCGTCACCCATTGGGACGACATCGTCGGGCCCGAACTCGCGGGCCGTTCGGAGCCCATGCGCCTTTACTGGCCGCGGCGCGAGGACCCGGATTCGGTCGGCACGCTCGCCGTGCGGGTCGAGGGCGCCTATGCCATCGAATTGCAGCACCTGGCGCCGATCGTCATGGAGCGGGTCAACCGCTATTTCGGCTGGCGCTGCGTCGGCCGCATTACAATCCGGCAAGGTCCGGTCGCGCCGCGCGCCGCCCCGCCGAGCGTGATCGAGCCGGAGGCCGCCGCGGTCGAGGAAATCGCGCAGGAATTCGGGCCGTTCGAGGACGCTTCCCTCGGCCAGTCGATTGCGCGGCTCGGCGCGCTCGTGCGCGGCCGCGTCACGAGGGCGTGATGGCTGCTTTCCTTCATTCCCCATGCTTGCCACAATCTACCCGATAGGTACCCACTCGTTATCGAACGGAGACTGAACGTGACCTTTTCCCGGCGGCAATTGCTCACCGCGTTCGGCGCGCTGACGCTGATCTATCCGGCGCTCTCCGCCCGCGCGCAAACCGTCAATGTCGCCGACCTGATGGCGCCGGGGCCGCTGCCCGACCGGGTGCTGGGATCGGGGGCGGAGAAAACGCAGGTCACCGTCGTCGAATACGCCTCGATGACCTGCAGCCATTGCGCGCGATTCCACGCCACCGTCTATCCGGACTTCAAGAAGAAATACATCGACACCGGCAAGGTGCGCTTCATCCTGCGCGAGTTTCCGCTCGATCCGATCGCGGCCGGCGCCTTCGCGCTCGCGCGCTGCCTGCCCGCGGACAAGTACTATCCGATGGTCGAGGTCTTGTTCGAGCAGCAGAAGAACTGGGCCTTCGTGCCCGACCCGCCGAAGGCGTTGCTTGCCATCGCCAAGCAGGCCGGCTTCACCGAGCAGTCGTTCGAGGCCTGCCTCACCGACCAGAAGCTTTCGCAGGCGATCGAGGATTCGGCGCGGCGGGCGAACGAGAAATTCGGGGTCAGCGGAACGCCCACCTTCTTCGTCAACGGCCAAATGCTGCGCGGCGAGCCCACGCTTGAGGCGTTGAGCAAGATCATCGACCCGCTGATCAAGGCCGAATAATCCCCGCTTTTCGGGGGCCGGAAGCGCCGTCCCGGGCTTGCCGTCGGATGGCCGCCAACGCATTGTGACGGATCGACGAATCGCGCTGGCGCCAAGCGCGAATCTGGGGTGTGCATGCAATTCAACAAGCTCAGGCTGATCGGCTTCAAGTCCTTCGTCGAGCCCTCCGAGTTCCTGATCGAACCGGGGCTCACGGGCATCGTCGGCCCGAATGGCTGCGGCAAGTCGAACCTCGTCGAGGCGCTGCGCTGGGTGATGGGCGAAAGCTCGCACAAGGCCATGCGCGCCGCCGAGATGGACGACGTCATTTTCTCCGGCACCAACAACCGGCCCGCCCGCAACGCCGCCGAAATCGTGCTGGTGCTCGACAATTCCGACCGCTCGGCGCCCGCCGCCTTCAACGACGAGGAAACGATCGAGGTGTCGCGCCGGATCGAGCGCGAGGCAGGCTCCGCCTATCGCATCAACGGCCGCGAGGTGCGCCAGCGCGACGTGCACATCCTGTTCGCCGACGCTTCCTCAGGGTCGCGCTCGCCCGCCCTCGTCCGCCAGGGCCAGATCGGCGAGATCGTCAACGCCAAGCCCGAGCAACGGCGGCGCATCCTCGAAGAGGCCGCGGGCATTTCCGGCCTGCACGCGCGGCGGCACGAGGCCGAGGTACGGCTGAATGCCGCCGAACACAATTTGCAGCGGCTCGAGGACGTGATCGTCCAGATCGCGAGCCAGATCGACGGCCTGAAGCGCCAGGCCCGCCAGACGACGCGCTACAAGAACGTCGCCAACGACATCCGCAAGCAACAGAGCCTGTTGCTCGCCTTGCGCTGGCGCGACGCGGAAGCCGCGGTCGCCGAAGCCGAACGCGCGCTCCACCTCACGCAGCGCGCCGTCGCCGAGCGGACGCGGGTGGAGACCGAGGCGGTCAAGGCGCAATCCACGGCCTCGGAAAAGCTCAACCCCTTGCGCGAGGCGGAAGCGGCGGCGGCGGCGGCCTTGCAGCGCCTCAATCTCGCCCGCGGCGATCTCGATCGCGAAGAGGCGCGGGCGAAGGCGCGCAGCGAAGAACTCGACCGGCGGCTCACCCAGCTCGCGCAGGATTTGGAGCGCGAACGCTCGCTCGCCAAGGACGCGGGCGGGGTGCTGACGCGGCTCGCGCACGAGGAGAAGGCGCTTTCGATCGAGGCCAAGGAGCGCGAGGGCGGCGAGGAGGCCGCACGCACACGCCTTGCCGAGGCGGAACACGAGGTCAGGCAGAGCGAGAAGCTGTTCGCCGAGGCTACCTCCGCGCTCGCCGATTTCACCGCCCGCAAGCAGCAGATCGAGCGGGCGCTTGCCGATCAGACGGAACGGTTGAAGCGGCTGGAAGGCGAGATCGCGGCCCTCGGCCGGGAAAGCAAAGGCGGCGGCGCGGCGCCGGAAAAGCTCTCCGACGCCGATACGCGTGCGCTCCGCGCCGAGGCCGCCCGCTCCGCCGCGACCCAGGCGCTCGACGCCGCCAAGAAGCCGCTGGCGGAGGCCGAGCAGCAGCAGCACCGGCTCGAGACCGAAGCGAAGACGCTCGCCAAGATGCTGGGCATGGCGGAGAAAAAATTGTGGCCGCCGGTGATCGACACGATCAAGGTCGATCCCGGTTACGAGACCGCGCTCGGCACCGCGCTCGGCGACGATCTCGAAGCGCCGACCGACACCGCCTCCCCCATGCATTGGGGCGGCGCGCAATCCGCCGCCGGCGATCCGGCGCTGCCGCAAGGCGCCGAGCCGCTCTCGGCGCGCGTCAAAGCGCCGGCGGCGCTCGCCCGCCGCCTCGCCCAGATCGGAATCGTCAAGCGCGCCGACGGCCCGCGGCTGCGCGGACAATTGCAGCCGGGCCAGCGGCTCGTGTCGAAGGAAGGCGATTTGTGGCGCTGGGACGGCTTCATCGTCAACGCCGACGCACCGGCGGCAATCGGAAAACGGCTCGCCTCGCGCAATCGTCTGGCGGAGATCGACCGCGAGATCGAGGCCGCGCGCGCGCACGTGCAGCGTTTCGCCGCGGCGGTGAAGGCCGCCGAGGCCGAGGCCGAGGCCGCCGAAAAGACGCAAGACGAAGCACGCGCCTCCTTGCACAGCGCGGCACAGGCTTCCGCCGCCGCCGAGAACCGCGCGCGCCTGATCGCGAGCCGCGACGAAATCGCGGCGGCGCAGGCGGAAGCCAAGAAGCATCAGCACGCGCTCCCCGACGGCAAACGGCTTGGCGACGAACTCGAAGCCGTGCGCGGCGTGCTCGCGGAGGACCGCAGCACGCTCGCCTCGGCGCGAGCCGAACTCGACGGATTGGAGCGCGAGCGCACCGCACGCGCGCAGCGCCTCACGTTTCTGGGATCGGAACGGGCCGCCTGGCGCGAGCGCGAGGAAGGCGCGCGCGGCCGCATCCAATCGCTCGAAGAGCGCATCGCCGAGACGCGCACCGAGCGGGCGGAACTCGACCGGGCGCCGAAGGCGTTCGCCGAGCAGCGCAAGAACCTCATGTCGCAGATTTCCGCGGCCGAGGCCGCGCGGCGTGCCGCCGCCGACCGCCTCGCCGAAGCCGAAGCCAAGCTCTCGCACGCCGATCGCGCCGGCCGTTCGGCGCTCGACGAGCTTTCCACCGCGCGCGAGGAAGCGGCGCGGGCGGAAGCGCGGTTAGAGGGGGCGCGCGAGCGCCGCTCCACGCTTTCGCGCGACGTTGCGGAAGCGCTCGGCGGAATTCCGGACGCGGCGAAGCTGAAGAAAATCCTGGAAGCGGACGGCGAGCCGCCCGATCCCGTCGCCGTCGAGGCGAAGCTGCAACGGCTGGAACAGGAGCGCGAGCGGCTGGGTGCGGTGAACCTCCGCGCCGACGAGGAACTGCGCGAGGTCGAGGCGCAGCACGACGGCCTCGTTTCGGAGCGCGACGATCTCGTCGAAGCGATCAAGCGCCTGCGTCAGGGCATATCCAACCTCGACCGCGAGGCGCGCGCCCGGCTCACCGCTTCGTTCGCGACCGTCAACGAGCACTTCAAGAAATTGTTTACGGGATTGTTCAGTGGCGGCACTGCCGAGCTGATCCTCACCGACTCCGAGGACCCGCTGCAGGCGGGGCTCGACATTCTCGCCCGCCCGCCCGGCAAGAAGCCGCAGACGCTGTCGCTGCTCTCCGGCGGCGAGCAGGCGCTGACGGCGCTCTCGCTCATCTTCGCGGTGTTTCTCACCAATCCGGCGCCGATCTGCGTGCTCGACGAGGTCGACGCGTCGCTCGACGACGCCAATGTGGAGCGTTTTTGCAATCTTCTCGACGAAATGATCCGGCTCACCTCGACGCGCTTCCTCGTCGTCACCCACAACCCGATCTCGATGAGCCGGATGAACCGCCTGTTCGGGGTGACGATGGCCGAGCACGGCGTCTCGCAACTCGTCTCGGTCGATCTCGCTACCGCGCAAAGCTATCAGGCCGCCTGAGCTGGGCTGAAAACTTCCTCGAAAAAAAGAGATTTTCCAGCGCCGCCAAGGTCTTGGGCGCCGGCCGTTTTCTTGACTCGCCGACACCCCCTCTCTATGTTCGCCGCGTTTTCAAGGGCTCGAAGGGTTCGCGATGGCGGATCGGCGCTCGCCGGACGATGAAGCCGCCTTGTCCGCAAGGCTCAAGCAACTCGGCGAGCGTATCCACGAAGCGGGGGCGAAGCGACGGCACGAGGCCGAGGAATTGCGCGAGGAAGAAACAAGGCGGCAAGACGAGCCGACCAATCTCGCTATCGCGCTCAGGCTTTCCAGCGAATTCGTCGCCGGCGTTCTCCTGGGCGGCCTGATCGGCTGGCTCATCGACCACTTCGCGGGCACTTCGCCATGGGGGCTGATCGTATTTCTCCTCCTCGGCTTCGGCGCCGGCACTTTGAACACGATGCGCGCCGCGGGCCTGGTCGCCCAACAAGGTACCGCGGAGAAGAAGGATTAAGGACGTAAGGCCGAACGATGGATCCGATCCACCAGTTCAATATTTCGAAGATCTATATCCTCGGCCATATCGGCGGGTACGAGATCTCGATCACCAATTCCGCCCTCTTCATGTTCGCGGCGGTGTTCGTCATCATCGGCGGCATGCTGGCGGCGACGGTGCGCCAGAGCCTGGTGCCGGGCCGCGCGCAGGCGGTGGTCGAGACGACCTACGAATTCGTCGCCGGCATGGTGCGCCAATCCGCGGGCGAGGCGGGCATGAAGTTCTTTCCTCTCGTCTTCACGCTGTTCAGCTTCATCCTCGTGCTCAACATGTTCGCGATGATCCCCGGCCTCTTCGCGGTGACGAGCCACATCGTCGTGACCGTGTTTCTCGCGCTCGTCGTGTTTCTGACGGTGGTGATTTACGGCTTCTGGCACAACGGCTTGCGGTTTCTAAAATTGTTCATGCCGAGCGGGGTGCCGGTCTACATTTTGCCCTTGATCGTCGCGATCGAGATAATGTCGTTCTTCTCGCGGCCGATCTCGCACAGCGTGCGGCTCTTCGCCAACATCCTCGCCGGCCATATCACGCTCAAGGTCTTCGCCGGCTTCGTGGTGCTGCTCGGCGGCCTCGGCATCGCCGGCTGGATCGGCGCGCTGTTGCCGCTCGCGCTCACGGTCGCGCTCACGGCACTCGAGCTTCTGGTGGCGTTCCTGCAGGCCTATGTTTTCGCGATCCTCACTTGCATCTACCTCAACGATGCGATTCACCCGGGCCACTAGCCCGATCTCTTCCTCGAAAACCGAAAAGGAGTTCTTCACATGGATCCGATCGCCGCGAAATACATCGGCGCTGGAATCGCCTGCATCGGGATGGGCGGCGCCGGCGTCGGCGTGGGCGCCATCTTCGGCCACTACCTCGCCGCAGCGCTGCGCAACCCGTCGGCCGCGCAAGCGCAGTTCGGCAACCTCATCTTCGGCTTCGCCGTGACCGAAGCGCTCGGCATCTTCTCGCTCCTGATCGCGCTTCTGCTCTTGTTCGCGCTCTAAGGGCGGCCCGCTGATCGCGGTGACGGCGATGGACAAGGCGCACACGGAAGCTCCGCACGAGAAGGGCCCCTTCCCGCCCTTCCAGAAGGAGCATTTCGCCTCGCAGCTCGTCTGGCTCGTGCTGAGCTTCGTCGTGCTTTACGCCTTGCTGTGGAAGCTCGTGCTGCCGCACGTGGCCTCGATCCTGGCGGCGCGGCGCGCGCGCATCGAAAGCGATTTGGCGGAGGCCGCGAGGGCGAAAGCCGAGAGCGAGGCGGCGCTCGCGCATTACGAAAAATCGCTCGCCGAGGCGCGGGCAAACGCCCAGGCGATCGCCGCGAAGACGCACCAGGAACTTGCCGCGCGCTCGGAAGCGCGCCGCAAGGAGCTGGAAGCGGGTCTTGCCGCCAAGCTCGCGGACGCCGAAAAGAAGATCGAAGCGACCAAGACCGCCGCGATGAAAAACGTGCGCGGAATCGCGATCGACGCCGCGGGTGCGATCGTCGAGCGGCTCACGGGAGCGGCGCCCGCCAAGCCCGCCGTCGAGCGCGCGGTCGATCAGGCCATCAACTGAGGGGGGTTCGGTGCATTTCTTCTACGAGGCGGAATTCTGGGTCGCCGTCGCCTTCCTGATCTTTCTCGCGCTGTTGTGGCGGCTCGGCGCGCATCGTTCGATCCTCGCGAGCCTGGATGCGCGCGGCGCCAAGGTGCACGACGAACTCGCCGAAGCGCGGCGGCTGAAGAGCGAGGCGCAGAAACTTTTGGCGCAATATCAGAAGAAGCAGCGCGAGGCGGAGACGGAAGCCGCCTCCATTATCGCCCAGGCCAAGCTTGAGGCGGAGGAAATCGCGGCCGAAGCCAAGACCCGGATGGAAGAATTCGTCGTCCGCCGCACCAAGATGGCGGAGACGAAAATCGCCCAGGCCGAGCAGCAGGCCCTCGCCGACGTGCGTGCGGCCGCGGCGGATGCCGCGATCAAGGCTTCGGAAACAATTCTGAGCGAGGCCGTCAAGGGCAAGACCGCCGACGATCTGCTCGCGTCCGCGATCCGCGACGTCAAGGCCCGGCTCGACTGAGCCAATTGTCATCCCGGAAGCCGAGCACCGATCTCGGGCTTGCCCGAGATCGGCATGATTCAGTGCGCAAGTCGGCAACAGCCGACTTGCGTGCGAGGCTATCCGGGAACCAGAAACGCCGGCGTTTCGCCGGAAATGAACGACCTATTCCATATTCAGCTTCGCCGATTCTGGATCCCGGCTCTCGCTGCGCTCGGCCGGGATGACGAAGCGACTAAGGCCGGCCGACGCGGCCTGGACTTACCCGTTCGATCCAGGCGCCGGCTGCGGCGGCGGCGCGAATTGGCCCGGCGGCGGCGCCGGCGCGAAGCTCGGCTGCGCGCTCGCGGGCGTCATCGGCTGCGGCCCGCCCGCCGTCGGCGGCGTTTTCGACTTCGGCTTGGATTTCGCGGCGGCTTTCGGTTCGGACGGCGCCGGTTTCTTCTTCGCGGTCTTGGCGTTGGCCGCGCCGCCTTGCGGATCATAGCCGACATAGATCACGTAACTCGAAAGATCCTTGGACGGCGGAATCGCGAAGGAAAGATCGTCCTCGACATGGGTGAACGTGACCTGGGTCTGGCCCTGCGGCACGTTGAGCGGAATCGAATAGAATTTCGTCCACACGGATTTCGGCTGCGGCCCTTCCTGCACGAGCGCGATTCTGAGCGGCACGGCGAGGCTGCCGGCGCCGCCCTTCGGCCCGACCAGAACCCTTCCCTCGACGCCGACCTTGATGGTCATCGAATCGCTGAGGACCGCGCATTCGCGCGCAAGCTGGCCGAGCGAGCCCTGATAGCGAAGATTGGTGCTGTTCGTCCCGCTCGGAACCTGCCAGGTGGAAGCGCCGCTCCGCACCATCATGCCGGGGCAATCGATATCGCTGTTGGCCACTTTGTTGGCCGAGATCGAACCGTCGGGGTTGGCAACCGAACTCCCGGTCTGGTTGGTGGAAGCGCAACCGGTAACGGCGAGGCCGCCCAGGATCAAGGCGACGCTTGCGCGCGCGGGCAGTCGTCGGGGCGACGATAAACGCGTCATACTCTTCCCTCACCTCGCCGGATTATAGCAGCGTTTCGCCCCCATGCGAACGCCGCCTAGCCGCCCCCCATGGGCTTCTTCCCCTCGGGCTGGCCGACGAGCATTACCAACAACTTTACTTCGGCAAGAAAACGGCGGGCGGCACGGCGAATATCCTCGACCGTAACGGCCTCAATCAAGGCATTGCGCTTGTCGATGTAGTCAATTCCAAGGTTTTCGATCTGAATATCGAGGAGATTTGCCGTGATTTTGCCGGAAGTATCGAACCGCAAGGGGTAGGAGCCGATCAGGAATCGCTTGGCTTTTTCGAGCTCGTCCGCGGTCGGGCCTTCGGCGGCGATGCGCTTGATCTCGGCGACGATGATTTCCAAGGACTCGGCGGCGCGGTCATTGCGGGTCGAGACCCCGCCCAGGAACAGGCCCGTGTGCTCGTAAGGGGCAAGATGGCTATAGACCGAATAAGCAAGCCCCCGTTTTTCCCGCACCTCGCGGAAGAGCCGGGATTCGAAACCACCGCCGCCGAGGATATGGTTGAGGATGAAAGCGGGGATGAAATCGGGATCGGCGCGCTTCAATCCGATGCCGCCGAAGGTGATGACGGTTTGCGGCACTTTCAGCTCGATCGTCTCGCTGGTGCCGAGTCCCCCCGGCTCCGCATCCGCCACCGGCACCAGATCGCTCCGCGGAGGCAGGCTTGCGAACGTGCGATCGACGAGTATCGCGATCTCCGCCGCGTCGATGTCGCCGACGGCGGCAATCTTGAGATTGGAACGCGCCAACGCCCGGCGGACATACGTTCGCAAATCGTCCACCGTGATCTTCGGAACCGATTCGAGCGTGCCCGGGATCGGACGCCCGTATGGATGGCCGGGAAACGCCCGCGCGAACCAAGTGTCGGACGCAATGTCGGACGGATTGGTCGAGCGCCGCCGCAACTGCGCGAGCACGGCCGCGCGCACGCGCTCGAGCTCCTGCCCGTCGAAACGCGGCGCGGTCAAGGCAAGACGCAGCAACTCGAAGGCCTGGTCGCGATTTTCGGAGAGCGTGCGGATCGAGCCGCGCAAATCGTCGCGCGTGGCGCCGAAGGAAAGGCTGATGGCGCGCTCTTCCAGGCGCTCGTGAAACGCGGCCGCGTCGAGATCGCCGGCGCCCTCGTCGAGCAGCCCCGCGACGAGGTTGGCAACGCCGGGCTTGTCGGCGGGATCCTGCGCCGCTCCGCCGAGAAAGGCGAAGTTGAGCGAGACCATCGGCAGGTTTCTTTCGCGCACCAGCCAAATTTCGATTCCGGCCGGCGTCACGATGCGTTCAATCCGGGACGCGCCGGCGAAAGCGGGGGCGGCGGAAATGAGGGCGAGGGTCATGGTCACGAGCGCAAGATAGCGCGTCACGAGCGCTTCTCCGGCGGAGCCGGCTGCTTGACGAGATAACCGGTGACCGCGCGGCGCATGTCGAGAAAGTCGCGGGCGGCATCCTGCACCGAGCGTGCGGTCACCGCGCGGATGCGATCCGGCCAGCCCCGCACCGTCTCGACGGAGAGCCCGTTGGCGAGCGCCGAGCCGTAGATGCGCGCGAGCGTGAACTGATCGTCCCACGAATAGATCGTGTCGGCGACGAGCCGCGTCTTGGCGCGGGCGAGCTCCTGGTCGGTGATGCCGTTCGCGGCGACTTCCGCCACCACCGCGTCGACCGCGGATTCGAGTTCCTCGAGCGATACGCCGGGACGCGGCGTCGCCGAAATACCGAAACGCGTGGCGTCGAAGGACGTGCCGCCATACCAGGCGCCGGCGCTGACCGCGATCGGCTTCTCGATCACCAGCGTCCGGTAAAGCCGGCTCAAGGTTCCCGTGCCGATCACATGGACGAGCACATCGAGCGCTTCCGCCTCGCCCGCCTTCGCCGTGTGATAGGAGGGCACGAGATAATAGCGCGAGAGCGACGGCTGGGCGACGCGCTGATCGGCGAGCACCACGCGGCGGCTCGTGCGCGCCTCCGGCTCAAGCGGGCGCGCGCGGGGCCGGATGGCGTCGTTCTTCGGAACGGCGCCGTAGGTGTTCTCGGCAAGCGCGCGAATCTCGCCGGGCGCAACGTCGCCGGCAATGACCGCAATGGCGTTGTTCGGCGCGTAGAAGCGGCGATAGAAAGCGAGCGCTTCCTCGCGATTGAGCTTGCGAATCTCCTGCTCCCAGCCGATCACCGGATGGCCATAGGGATGATTGACGAACAGCGCCGCCTGCATCGCCTCGGCGAGTTGTGCCGCCGGGTCGTTGTCGGTGCGCATGCGGCGCTCCTCCAGCACCACATCCCGCTCGGGCATGACGATCGCGTCGGTGAGCACGAGGCCGGTCATACGGTCGGCCTCGAAGGCCATGACTTTTTCCAGATGGTCGCGCGTCACCCGCTGGAAATAGGCGGTGTAATCGGACGAAGTGAACGCGTTCTCCTGCCCGCCGAGGGTGGCGAGGATCCTGGAAAAATTGCCGGCCGGATGCTTCGCCGTGCCCTTGAACATCAAATGTTCGAGGAAATGCGCGAGGCCCGATTTTCCCAGCTCCTCGTCGGCCGAGCCCACGCGGTACCAGATCATGTGGGTGACGACCGGCGAGCGGTTATCGGGAATCACCACGACATCGAGGCCGTTCGAGAGCGTGAAATGCTGGACGGCGGGGCCCGCGGGCTCGGCGCCCGCGCCGCGCGGGTTAACCAAGGTCGCGGTCCCGGCAACGGCGAGTGCGGTCAGTATTCGCATCAACATCCTGAACCTGAAGCGGCGCCCGGCCGCAATGGGCATGTCCACGCCAGCTAGCGCGCGAGCCCCGCTCCGTCAAAGGGGGAAATGCGGCCTTGCGACCGCATGGTTAGTTTCACTTCTTAACGTTCGGATCGTCGAGACGATCGAAGACGCTGGTCTTGCCGTACTTCGACTTTTCCTCAACCACGCCATAGGGCGCGTTCGGCGAGGGCGTCCGGTATCCGGGAGGCGGTTCGGTCAGCAGGCCGCGCTCGGGCTCGCCGGTGAAGGAGACCGAGTCCTTCTTGCCCCAGCCGGAAAAGCCCAGCTTCGAGGGTGAATAACGCTCGGTGCCGGCCTTGGCTTCCTCGCCCGCGGTCTCATAGCCGCCGGAAGGATCACCCTTCTTCTTGTCGGGCTTGGCGGGATTGACGCGGCTCATGTCCTCGACCTTCACGTTGCCGCCCCAGACATAGAAGTTACCCCGGCGCTCTTCGACCGGGACTTTCGACCGGGCCGTGCCCTCGCGGATGGACTTCCAGTCCGGGTCGTTCGGCCATTCGGGATTAAGCTTGGCAACGTCGCCCGCATTGCGCGGAGGCGGCAGCTCGGCCGAGGGCGGCACGACGAGCGGCGAGCGCTCCTGATATTCGATCGGGTCCTTGGGAAGGTCGAGAACGCCAGCCGCGCCCAAAAGCTTTTGCAGTTCGGACGGGCCCTCGTCTTGCTGCGCGGCCGCGGGCAAAGCCATGGCGAGCGCGCATAGCGCGACAAGCGGAAGCAATTTCGAAACGGTGCGGGCCGACATACGCTCCAACCCTTCCCTAACCGGTGCCCCGGCGCTCGACTGGTCCCGCGCGATGGCGGCTATTTCGTGGCACGGCCGGAGAGCGCATCGTACAGGAGGCCGATGACCCCGGCAACGATGGCGGCATCGGCGATGTTGAAGACGTACCACCGCCACCCCAGAGCATGCAGGGAGATGAAGTCAACCACGGCGCCATAGGCGGCCCGATCGATGGCATTTCCCAGCGCCCCGCCGACGAGAAGGCCGAGCGCCGCCGCCAAAAGGTATGAGCGGACCCGGCGAAGCCACAGCACGAAAAAGCCCGCCGCGGCCAGATTCACCATAACGAGAATCCAACGGCCGAACTCGCTGTCCTGGGGCAACAGGCCGTAGCTGATGCCCCGGTTCATCGCGAGCACGAGGTCGAAGAAGGGGGTGAGCGTCACGACGTCGCCGCTGCCGAGACGGAGGCCGTGCAGCACGAACCATTTCGAGGCCTGATCGGCGGCGAGCGTCGCGCCCGCCATGGCAAGGCCGAGCACTGAAATGGGGCCGATCAGCTTGTTCACTATGCCCCGCGATCTCGCCGGCTATTCCGCGGCGCGGCGGGCGGCATGGAACTCGCGGAGCGCCTTTGCGTCGCGCGGGGTGACGTCGGGATATTCGCGGTCCTCGCCGACGAGCGGGGAGATTTTCCACGAGCGCGCGCACTTCTTGCCTTCCGCGCGGCCAGGCTCGACCGCGACACCGGCGACGTCTTCGAGACGGAACGAGGCCTGCGGCCCCTCTCCCGCCACCAGTTTCGCCGCCGATGTGATGCAGATCTCGGCCATGTCGATGCCTTGAAGCGCCGCGTAGAGCTTCTCGTCGGCGATGTGGATGACGGGTGCCGCTTCCAGCGAGGAGCCGATCCGTTTCTGCACGCGCTCGATTTCAAGCGCGCCGGTGACGACGCGGCGCACGAGCCGGATCTTCCGCCATTGTTCGGCGAGCGCATCGTCGCGCCAGGCGGGGGGAACTTCCGGAAAAGTTTGCAAGTGAACGGAGGCGGCACCGTCGCCGAAACGCGCGAGCCACACTTCTTCCATCGTGAAACACAGGATCGGCGCGAACCAGGTGGTGAGGCAGCGGAACAGATGATCGAGCGCCGTCAAGCACGCCTTGCGGGTGAGCGACGAAATCGGATCGCAATAGAGCGCGTCCTTGCGGATGTCGAAATAAAAGGCGGAAAGGTCGGATGTCATGAACGCGTTGAGGGACGCGAAGATGCGCTTGTAATCGAACTCGCGATAGCTCTGCTTCACGAGTTCGTCGAGCTCCGAAAGCCGGTGCAGCATGAGCCGCTCGAGCTCGGGCATCTTGGCGGGCTCGATGCGGTCATCCTCATGGAAATGCGCGAGATTGCCGAGCATCCAGCGCAGCGTATTGCGGAGCTTGCGATAGGTATCGACGGTCGTCTTCAGGATTTCGGGGCCGATGCGGAGATCGTCGGCGTAATCGGAGGCCGCGACCCACATGCGCAGAATGTCGGCGCCCGACTGCTTCATCACGTCCTGCGGCGCTACCACGTTGCCGAGCGACTTCGACATCTTGCGGCCACCCTCGTCGAGGACGAAGCCGTGGGTGAGCACGGCGTCGTAGGGCGCGACCCCGCGCGTGCCGCACGATTCCAGGAGCGAGGAGTGGAACCAGCCGCGATGCTGGTCGGAGCCTTCGAGATACATCACCGTGTCGGCGCCGCCGTCTTTCTTGCGGCGGATGCCGGCGAGGCCGGGAAAATGCTTGGGGTCCTCGAGCACGAAGGCGTGGGTCGAGCCCGAATCGAACCAGACGTCGAGAATGTCGTCGACCTTTTTCCAATCCTCGTTCGCGCGCGAGCCAAGAAAACGCGCGCGCGCATTCTCCTGATACCAAGCGTCCGCGCCTTCTTTCTCGAAGGCGTCGGCGATGCGCTGGTTGACGGCGGCGTCTTGTAGGATCTCCACCGAGCCATCGCTATTCTCCTTGATGAACACGGCAATCGGCACGCCCCAGGCGCGCTGGCGCGAGATCACCCAATCGGGGCGCGATTCGATCATGCCGTTGATGCGGTTCTCGCCCGCTTGCGGCACCCAACGGGTGACTTTGATCGCTTGAAGCGCGCGGTGGCGCAGCGTGTCCTCTTTTACCTCTCCCTTCTCCCCGTCGGGGAGAGGTAGGGTAAAGAGCTTGTCCATCGCGATGAACCACTGCGGCGTGTTGCGGAAGATCACCGGCTTCTTCGAGCGCCACGAATGCGGATACTGATGCTTCAAGCGCCCGCGCGCGATCAGCATGCCGGCGTCGATCAGCGCCTTGATCACCGCTTCGTTGGCGTCGCCCTTTTCGCCCTTGTCGGTGATGACGCGTTTTTCCGTGAAGCCCGGCGCCTGATCAGTGAAGGCGCCATTCTCGTCGACGGTGTAAGGGATGGTGGTGTTGATGCCGCGTGCTTCAAGCGCAGCTTTGTTCGCCGTCCAAACATCAAAATCGTCGCGGCCGTGACCGGGCGCGGTATGGACGAAGCCTGTACCTACATCATCAGTTACATGTCCACCTTGAAGCATCGGCACTTCGAAATTGTAACCGCACTTCTGAAGTGGATGGGCGCATGTCCAGATTCTAGCCGGCGATTCAGAGCGAATGCGTTTAGCCTCTACCTTAGCAGCCTTAAAAACATCAGCTGCTAGCTTGTCTGCCAAAATGAATTTATCGCCCTTCTTCGCCCAATTACCTTCTGGTGCATCCACTACTTCGTATAGTCCGTAATCAATCGTGAGTGAAAATGCGACCGCGCGATTGCCTGGTAAAGTCCAAGGCGTTGTTGTCCAGATAACGACTGACGCGCCATCAAGTCCAACTTTCTTCAGTTGTTCGGGGCCAGTAAGTCGTTCTGGAATTCCGCTGGGCGTAGGACCCATCACTGAAACAATCGGAAACTTCACCCACACTTGGTCGCTGGTGTAATCCTCATACTCGACCTCGGCCTCGGCGAGCGCGGTCTTCTCCACCACCGACCACATCACCGGCTTGGAGCCGCGATAGAGCGTCCCGTTCGCCGCGAACTTCATCAATTCGCGCGCGATCTGCGCTTCGGCGAAAAAATCCATCGTGGTGTAGGGGTGCTTCCAATCGCCCTCGACGCCGAGGCGCTTGAATTCCTCGCGCTGCACGCCGAGCCAATGCTCGGCATAGGCGCGGCACTCCTGCCGGAACGCGTTCATGGCGGCGGGATTGGAGAGATCCGGCTTTGGCTTGTTCTTCGAGCGGTAATTCTCCTCCTCGATCTTCCATTCGATCGGGAGCCCATGGCAGTCCCAGCCCGGCACGTAGTTCGAATCGTAGCCGAGCATTTGCTGCGAACGGGTGACGAGGTCCTTCAGGATCTTGTTCAGCGCGTGGCCGATGTGGATGTTGCCGTTGGCGTAGGGCGGCCCGTCATGCAGGACGAATTTCGCCCGGCCCTTGGCGGCGGCGCGCAGCTTCTCGTAGAGGCCTTCCTTCTGCCAGCGCGCGAGCAGCTCGGGCTCCTTCTGCGGCAGGCCCGCCCGCATCGGAAAACTCGTCTCGGGCAGGAACAGCGTGGAGCTATAGTCCTTGGCCTCGCTCGGCTTTTTTTCGGCGGACATCGGCGCGGCGCTCGTTTGCAAATATTCGCGCGCGTTCTAGCAGCCGCGCGCAAGCCTTGCCAGTGCGGATTGCGCCCTCAGGCCGCCTACATGCGCGTGAGGAAGGTCTTCACCTCTTCGTCGAGCACGCGAAGCTCGAAGGCCATGGCGTCGGCCGCCATGGAAACCGCCGCCGAGGCGCGGGTGGTGGCACCCGCGACCCCTTCCACTTCGGTGATCGAGGCGCGCGCGGACTCCGCCTCGCTTCTCGCGCTGCCGACGCCCCGCGCAATCTCCTGCGTCGCGGCGTTCTGTTCCTCGACCGCGGTCGCGATCGCCACCGCGATGCGGTCGATGGTGCCGATCGTCTCGGAAATGCCGCCGATCGCGGCGA
>JBGPVT010000011.1:0-19289 GCA_041491825.1 Xanthobacteraceae bacterium
AAGGAGATTTTCGAGGACCTGGACGGCGATGCGCCGATCACGCGACCGGCGAACTACCCACCCGGCACGCCGGGCAGGGGCCTCGTTCGCAACAAGGGTCTGACGGTGCTCAACCTCCAGGGGCGGACGTTCATGGCGAACATCGACTGCCCGTTCCGGACGGCGGCCTATTCATTGAAACCTGGATCTACGATTATGGGCTCCTCGATGAATTCGCGGTGCTTTGCTATTGGACCGGCCGCTACCGGGAATGCATCGACGCCGCGACGCGAATTCTGCGCGAGGGGAAAATTCCCGCGCAGGAACGGCCGCGGGTGCAACAAAACGTGGATTTCGCCGCCGCGAAGCTAAAGGAGCAGAAGTCCGGCGTGGCAGAGCGGAAATGATCCCGCTTGACCAAATCTTGGATTTATTTGCGATCGGTTGAGAAATTCCAGCGTTGATCGCCGAGAACCTTGATCTGCAACAAATTGTCTCACGCCGAGAGAAGTTCTCCGGCCTTCGGGAAAAGTGAGGCAAGCAAGAAATTGGGTAACAAATATTGCGGAAAGCAGCGTGAGACGTTGGCGCCGTGAAGGACGTGAAGGCACGTGCAGCCGACATCATACAGCCCCGTTAACTTGAACCGCTGCACGGCGTTCAGCATGAATACGCCGTCCTGGTTCCAATTCATGTCGGGGAACTGATCGTGTTCCCAAACTTTCCTTCTGAAGACGTACGAAAAACCAAACCCCAAATGGTTGTCTTTGAGGACATGGTTATTCTGCTCGGTTAGCATAACCATGCTCGGCGCTGCCCCCGACCAAATCCAGTGCGGCCCTAGCTTAATGTTCAAATCCCAAAAGCCCAATGTTTTGTAGAGCTTGTGATATAAGAAAAAACCGAAGAACTTGACGATATCAGAACCGTTTTGATCCATCGCGGCCAGCATGGTCGCGAGATAATTCGGCCCGTAAAAATCGTCGTCATCGAACTGCGCGATGATAGGGGCTCGCGCTTTGCCAATGAGATGATTTCGCTTGCCGCCAGTCGTAAGTTTCTTGCTCGTATGTTCGTAGATGATGCGCGGGTCGGATAGACCCCGCATAAATTCCGAAGGCGTCGGGCTGTCGTCCAGTACCAACCATTCAAGATCGGAAATGCTCTGGTGCAAAACGAACTTTGTGGCGAACGGAAGAAACTGGTGCCGGTTGAACGTCGGCGTGATGATGCTAACCGTAGGGGCCGTCATTGATCTGTTCCCGCTGTCCGGCGCACCGTTAAAGACCATCGACGCGGCGCTATTCAGCCAATCTATTCATCGTCGGTCCCGCCGGCGGAGGTCCCCCCGTCCCGCATCGAAGCCGAATAAAAATGGGCCGGTCGGCTCACCGGCCGAATGATAGCGAAATCGCAGTGGGAGCGCGAGGAGCTCATTACCCACGACGTTGCGCTCGATGCATGATAGACTTGCCCACTCCCTGCGGGATATGCGGCGAAGATCGCCGGGATCGAAGGCGATCTGCGACGGTTTCATCGCGGCGATGAAGGACTGGCTCGATAAAGTGGACGTAAGCACGGCATCGACACGATACTCATCCATCTTATGAAATAATCGTGAAAAGACTGATCGGCCTATATGCAGCAGGGAAGTAGATCCAAGCCGCTGCTCGAGTGGTCGTCCAATGAGCGCCTCAGAAGTTGGGGGGCAACACTCTTCGTGTTCGTCTGCGCACTCGGCCTGTTTTGCTTCCACAATGGATTTCGATTGGGTCTGAATCCGGACGAGACGTGGAAAATCGCAGCCATTCTTCAAAACCATTCTTACTACCCGCATCCCCTTTTCATGACCGAAACGGCGAGATTTGCCATCTGGTCTCTCGGCGTCTCCGATCCGCAGATCGCGGTCGAGGTCGGGCGAACCCTTTCCGCCCTGATGGGCGCGGTTGCGGTGGCGGCACTCTTTCTCCTGCTCCTGCGGAGAGCGGGCCTATTCGCGGCGCTGGTGGTTAGCTTTGCGGCATTGACCAGCCCACTTCTCGCCGTCCATGCCCACTATCTCAAAGAAGATGTGTGGCTTCTCCCGTTTTGCGTATTCGCTACGATCACATTCGGCCGGCTCGCCGAGCAGCCAAGGCCGGCGCTCGTCATCCTATTGGGAATCTGGGTCGGACTCGCCGTTTCAAGCAAGGCGGTTGGCGTATTTCTCATCCCCGTTCTCTTCGTCGCGGCCTTTCTTCAAGCTGCAACCATCCGCGGCCGGTTGTTGAAATCAGTTCTCCAAGCGACGACTATTGCCGTGGTTGTGGTTCCCTTGGTCAATTTGCGGATGCTGTTCGAGTACGATCGCGCGCTGGCAGAACTCAGCGGTGAGATCAGGCATGGCGCCGCGGCCCATTGGGACAGCGTCGTGTTTCCGCTGGGATATCACCTGACCCACAGTCTTTGGATGGGCCTCGGCCCGGTGCTGTTGATTCTCGGCCTCATCGGATTGGTTTTGACTTTCTTGCGCTGGCCGTCATCCGGTCCGGTGGACCGGTTGATGGCGGTCTACGCCCTGGTTTACTACGCGGCGATCGAGGCCTCCCCCCTGAAGCCATGGCCCGATGCTGCGCGCTATGCGTTACCTCTGATTGTGCCGCTCGCTTATTTCGCCGGCTGCACGATCGAAGCAAGTGGACGCTGGTTTGTCCGTCTTTCCCATCCTCGGCTCGCGAGTGCAGCGGCAACTGTGGCTATTGTGCTTGCGCTCATACCGACGACGGTGACGGGCGTTCGCTTGGTAAGAGAATTGGAAGCCGACACCCGTCTCGTCGCCGAAAAAATGCTGACTGGAAAGGCTATGCAGTTGGTAACCGAGGCCTACGGAACATCGATCGGTTTCCAGGTTCGAGCTCTAGGCATGCTCACTCCTCAAATGATCGGTCCTAATATTCAATATTTGGTGGCGAGCAGCTTCCTCTATGATCGGTTCGCCATCGCTGCCTCGGTCGGCGGCACGCAAAACGCGAACGCTGCCGGGGTATGGGCCGAATACCGATCCATTTTCAAATTGCCTCATTGCGAGATACGTCCGAGAGTCATGTCTTACGGCTTCAGCAATCCGACCCTACGCATCATCGATCTTCTCGCCGCCCGCAGTTCGGACAGCAAGGACTGGCCTTCCGACACCCGTGTGTGTACGGAAAACTTCATCCGCGTTGATTAGCTGAAGGAATCACCTGGCGTCAGCGCATAATTCTTGCATTGCCCCGTTTCGTCGGGCGCGCAGTGGGGGCGCGAGGAGCTGATACACAGCGGCGTTGCGCCCGATGCATGACCGCCCCGCCTACTTCTCCCGGATGATGCGGCGAAAGTCGCTTGCTGCGCTAAGGAGGGCGCAAACGCGCGGTGTTCTTTCAATTCGTCTACGCCGGTCAACGGACGCTGGCTTACGCCGCCGCTTCTTCCTTCGGGCGCGCGGCGACTTCGGCCGCGTGGCGGGCGCGGTCTTCCTTGCCCTTGGCCTCGACGTCGCGGTCGACGAACTCGATCACCGCGACCGGCGCCGCATCGCCGTAGCGGAAGCCGGCCTTGACGATGCGGAGATAACCGCCCTTCCGCGCCTCGGCCCGGCGCGTTCACTTAGTTTGTTGCGGAGGGACGCGCTGATCATGCGAAGATATAGAGCCGCCCTTCGACCCCGTGAGAAAGCAAAAGCCCCGGCCGAGACCGGGGCTTTTTTCGAAGCTCTTTTGAAGCGGCGTAGTCGGTTGCCTTCGCGGTCAGCGTGAGCCGAAGTGGTAGTTGAGGCCCACACTGACGATGTTGTCGAAGGCCTTGCCAACACTCACGACTGGAGTAGCGCCGACGGTACCACAACGGAACTGAGTATTCGTACAGGGCGACAGCGTATTGTTAAATCCACTGCCCTTACCGAAGTACTCAAGATCATATTCGAGCTTCCAGCTCCAATGCTGGTCGATCATTTTCTCGACGCCGACGCCGCCGAAAAATCCGGTTCTCCACTTGGTCTTCGATCCTGCGGCCGTATCGCCGGGAACGAAGGCGCTATTCTTGGCATCGTCTATGGCCACACCGCCGGCGGCATACCAAAATGTGCGATTGCCGTCGGTTAGAAAGCCTAGCTTCGGGCCAATCAGGAACGTTGCAATCTCATTTGTGACACGAGTGGGTGTTTCGGGATCAGGCGTATCATTATGTCCGCGCTCGTGCGGAAAATCGTAACGAACTTCGATGCAGGTGACGACCGGTACGGCCGTAATGCCGTTTCTCTGCCAGCAATAGCCACCCTCTCCGCTCGCCTCCCAGCCCCTAACCCGCGTCGTGCTGTCATAGGGAATATTAGTCGCAGAATCATTAGAAACACGCTGCCTTACCCGGCCCCAGCTATAGCCTGTGTTCACGCCGCCGTACCAACCCGTCCAGTCGAACAAAAGCGGCGCCGCTTTCAGCGGCAGCTCGGCCGCGATCGCCGGAGCGCCAGACAATGCGGCCGCCGCAACCGCGATGAAGAGAAGCTTTTTCATGGACGCCCCCGGAATCAAAAATCGATCCAAATCCCGCCGAAAGCATAGGCCGGCGGAGGGGGAGAATCCCAGTGGGCTTAAATCTTTGTTAAACAGTGTGACATTCCGGCCACGCATGCCGAAAAGCCAAAAACTAGCAAAATAACAAGGACTTAGACGGTTCTTCCGAGACTGCTACGCGCCGACGGCCTGCCGCGAGATCCGGGCCTGATCGTTTTACGCCGCCGCCTCTTCCTTCGGGCGCGCCGCCACTTCCGCCGCGTGGCGGGCGCGGTCTTCCTTGCCCTTGGCCTCGACGTCGCGGTCGACGAACTCGATCACCGCGACCGGCGCGTTGTCGCCATAGCGAAAGCCCGCCTTGACGATGCGGAGATAACCGCCTTTCCGCGCCTTGTAGCGTGGCGCGATCACCTCGAAGAGCTTCTTCACCGCCGGAAGGTCCTTGATTTGCGAGATCGCCTGGCGCCGGGCGTGGAGGCTACCCTTCTTGGCAAGCGTCACCAGCTTCTCGACCACGGGGCGCAGGTCCTTCGCTTTCGGCAGCGTGGTCGTCACCTGCTCGTGGGTGATGAGTGCCGCCGACATATTGGCGAACATCGCCTTGCGATGCTCGGCGGTGCGGTTGAATTTGCGGTGTGCCTTGCCGTGACGCATGACCTTCGTTCCTGAATCCTCTCCCGCTTAGGGAGAGGTCTTTCAATAATGATCCTCGAAGCGCTTGGCGAGTTCTTCGATGTTCTCCGGCGGCCAGCCTTCGATCTGCATGCCGAGGTGGAGACCCATCGTGGCCAGGACTTCCTTGATTTCGTTCAGCGACTTGCGCCCGAAGTTCGGCGTGCGCAGCATTTCGGCTTCCGACTTCTGGATGAGGTCGCCGATATAGACGATGTTGTCGTTCTTCAAGCAGTTGGCCGAGCGCACCGAAAGCTCGAGCTCGTCCACCTTTTTGAGCAGCGCCGGATTGAACGGCAGTTCCTGCATCGCCGGCGCCTCGATCTCGCGGCGCGGCTCCTCGAAATTGACGAAGATGTTGAGCTGGTCCTGCAGAATGCGCGCGGCGAAGGCGAGCGCGTCCTCCGGCGTGATCGAGCCGTTGGTCTCGATCGTCATCGTCAGCTTGTCGTAGTCGAGAATTTGTCCCTCGCGGGTGTTCTCGACGCGATAGCTCACCTTGCGCACCGGCGAGAACAGGCTGTCGACCGGGATCAGCCCGATCGGCGAATCCTCCGAGCGGTTACGGTCGGCGGGCACGTAGCCCTTGCCGGTCGTGACGGTGAATTCCATGCGGATCTCGGCGCCCTCGTCGAGGGTGCAAAGCCCAAGCTCGGGATTGAGGATTTGCACGTCGCCGACGGTCTGGATATCGCCGGCCATCACCTGTCCCGGGCCCTGCTTCTTCAACACCATGCGCTTGGGGCCGTCGCCCTGCATCTTGAGCGCGATGTCCTTGATGTTGAGCACGATATCGGTGACGTCCTCGCGCACGCCCGCGATCGAGGAGAACTCGTGCAGGACGCCGTCGATATGCACCGAGGTCACCGCCGCCCCTTGCAGCGAGGAAAGCAAAATGCGCCTGAGCGCATTGCCGAGCGTGAGGCCGAAACCGCGCTCCAAGGGCTCCGCGACCACGGTCGCGACGCGCTTGGGGTCGCCGCCCACGGCGACCGCAAGCTTCTCGGGGCGGATCAGCTCCTGCCAGTTTTTCGGATTCACGAGCGTGTTCATCAGTCATCCTTCGCGTTCCGGCGCGGTCTCATTTCCGCGCCCCCCGCCAAAGACGGCGGGAAAATGAATCTCCGGCACCCAAAACAGGAAATGGGGCCGTACTCGAAACCTCAGACGCGCCGGCGTTTGCGCGGCCTGCAACCGTTGTGCGGAATCGGCGTCACGTCGCGGATCGACGTGATGGTGAAGCCCGCCGCCTGCAGCGCGCGTAGCGCCGACTCGCGTCCCGAGCCCGGACCCGCCACCTCGACCTCGAGCGTGCGCATGCCGTGTTCCTGCGCCTTGCGCGCGACGTCCTCGGCGGCGACCTGCGCCGCGTAGGGCGTCGATTTGCGCGAGCCCTTGAAACCGAGCGAGCCCGACGACGACCAGGCGATGGTGTTGCCCTGCGCGTCGGTGATCGTGATCGTGGTGTTGTTGAAGCTCGCGTTCACATGCGCGACGCCGGAGACGATATTCTTGCGCTCGCGGCGGCGTACGCGGCCTTCGCGTTGCGGAGTTGCTGCAGGTGCTTCCTTGCTCATGACTGATCCTTTGCGAGCCGTCGGGCGCCTTAGCCCTTCGGCGCCACCTTTTTGCCGGCGATCGCGCGTCCCTTGCCCTTGCGCGTGCGCGCGTTGGTGTGGGTGCGCTGGCCACGCACAGGTAAATTCTTGCGGTGACGGAGCCCGCGATAGCAGCCGAGATCCTGCAGCCGCTTGATGTTGAGCTGCACCTCGCGGCGGAGGTCGCCCTCGACCTGGTATTCGCGGTCGATCATCTCGCGAATTTGAGAGACTTCCTGGTCGGTGAGCTGGTTCACGCGCCGCTCGGTCGGGATCTTGAGCGCGGCCATGATGTCCTTGGCGCGCTTCTCGCCGATGCCGTGGATGTACTGCAATCCAACCTCGACCCGCTTTCCGGTCGGAAGATTCACGCCTGCGATTCGGGCCACGTCAGATCTCCGATTGTGGCCCGAGGGCCGTTGTTTTCGCCATTTCCTGCCCGCGAAGCGGGTATTCCGATGCGCAAAAGCGACGCCCGGCCCTCCGGGAGAGGTCCGGCATCGTTAAATAACCGACTGGATGACAGGTATTTAGGAAACCGGGTGCCATCCGTCAACCTCCCACCGAAACGCGCTCGGCTAGCGCCCGTTCGATGTCCGCCTCGACCTTGTCGACGGCCTGGATGCCGTCCACCACCGCCAGCGAGCCCTTCCGCCGGTAATAATCCGACAGGGGGGCGGTTTGTTTCCGGTAATTGACGACCCGTTGCTTGAGCACGGCTGGATCGTCGTCGGCGCGCACCGCTTGGCCCTTGGCCTTCGTCTGCGCGATCCGCTTCTCGATGCGCTCGATCAGGATGTTCTCGTCCACTTTCAGCTCGATGACGGCGTCGAGCTTGAGCCGGCGTTCCGCAAGCAAACGGTCGAGCGCTTCCGCCTGTTTCACCGTGCGCGGGAAGCCATCGAGGATGAAACCGTTCTTCGCCTCCGGCGCGTCGATACGCTCGGCGATCAGCGCGACCACGAGATCGTCCGGAACGAGTTCGCCGCGCGCCATGATGTCCTTCACCTTGAGGCCGAGCGGGCTGCCGGCGGCGACGGCGACGCGCAGGAGATCGCCGGTCGACAGCGGCACGATGTTGTAATGGGCGACGATGCGCTCGGCCTGCGTGCCCTTGCCCGCGCCGGGCGGCCCTAGGAGGACGAGCCTCATCGCCGACTTCCTCTCAGTTTCGACTTGCGGATCAATCCTTCGTATTGGTGCGCCAACAGATAGCCCTGCACCTGCGCGACCGTATCCATCGTCACGCTCACGACGATCAAGAGCGACGTGCCGCCGAAATAGAACGGCACCGCCGCGTAGGAAACCAGGAGTTCCGGCAACAGGCAGACGATCGCAAGATATCCCGCGCCGATCACGGTGATGCGCGTCAGCACATAGTCGATGTATTCCGCCGTGCGCTCGCCCGGCCGGATGCCCGGAATGAACCCGCCGTGCTTCTTCAGATTGTCGGCGGTCTCCACCGGGTTGAACACGATCGCCGTATAGAAGAAGGCGAAGAAGACGATGAGCCCGACGTAAAGAAACATGAACAACGGGCGGCCGTGGCCGAGCAATGTCGTGAAATAGGTGATCCATTCGGGCCCGCTGCTCTGGCTGAAATTCGCGACCGTGGTCGGCACCAAGAGGAGCGAGGAGGCGAAGATCGGCGGGATCACGCCCGAGGTGTTGAGCTTGAGCGGCAGATGCGAGCTTTGTCCCTCGAACATCTGATTGCCGATTTGTCGCTTGGGATATTGGATCAGCAGCCGCCGCTGCGCGCGCTCCATGAACACGATGAAGGCGATCACCCCGGTCGCGACGACGACGACGGTGAGGATCAGCGGGGTCGAGAGCGCGCCCTGCCGGCCCAGCTCCAGCGTGCCTATGACCGCCGACGGAATCCCCGCCACGATGCCGGCCATGATGATCAGCGAAATGCCGTTGCCGATGCCGCGCGAGGTGATCTGCTCACCGAGCCACATCAGGAAGATGGTGCCGCCGGTGAGCGTGATCACGGTCGAGATGCGGAAGAACCAGCCGGGATCGATGACGATGTTGCCGGAGCCCTCGAGGCCGATCGCGATGCCGTAAGCCTGGAAGGCCGCGAGCACCGCGGTGAGATAGCGGGTGTACTGATTGATGATCTTGCGGCCCGCCTCGCCTTCCTTCTTCAGCTGCTCGAGCGTCGGCGAGACCGACGTCAACAGCTGCAGGATGATCGATGCCGAAATGTAAGGCATGATGTTGAGCGCGAAGATCGCCATGCGCTCGACCGCCCCGCCGGAAAACATGTTGAAGAGCCCGAGAATGCCCTGGCTCGCGTTCTTGAAGGCGTCGGCGAAAGCCTCGGGATTGATGCCGGGCATCGGAATGAAGGTGCCGACGCGATAGACGATGAGCGCGCTGAGCGTGAACCAGATGCGCTTCTTCAGGTCCTCGGCTTTCGCCAAAGCGCCGAAATTGAGATTAGCCGCGAGTTGTTCCGCTGCCGAGACCATGTCCGCTCCGCTGCCGCCCCGCCCCTATATGGGGATCAGTTCTGCGCTTCGCCGCCCGCCTGCTTCACGGCCGCGGCTTCCTTCGTTTCCTTCGCTTCTTTCGGCTTCGATTCTTTCTTCTCTTTCTTCGCTTCCTTGGGCGCGCGCTCCGGCTTCGGTGGCGCCAGCCGCTTGATCGAGCCGCCAAGCTTCTCGACCGCGGCCGCCGCCGATTTCGAGGCGCCATGCACCTCGAAGGCGACCTTGGCCTTGAGCTCGCCGTTACCCAAGAGCCGCACGCCGTCGAGCGCGCGGTTCAAGACGCCGGCCGCGACCAGCGCCTCGACCGTCACCGGCTTTCCCGCGTCGAGCTTGCCCTTGTCGATCGCGGTCTGCACGCGGCCGAGATTCACTTCGTTCAAGTGAAAGGCGAAGATATTGGCGAAACCGCGCTTCGGCAGGCGGCGGTGGATCGGCATCTGCCCGCCCTCGAAGCCCTTGATGCGCACGCCCGTGCGCGACTTCTGGCCTTTGACGCCGCGGCCGCCGGTCTTGCCCTTGCCCGAGCCGATGCCGCGTCCGACCCGTTTTCCGAAGCTGCGCGCACCGGGGCGGTCCGCGATCTGATTGAGTTTCATTGGATCCTCGCTTGCACTTACTTGCCCTCGACCACGCGTACGAGGTGCTTCACCTTCGCGATCATGCCGCGCACCTGCGCATTATCGGGAAGGATGCTTTTGCGGCCGAGCTTGTT
Organism: Xanthobacteraceae bacterium; assembly: GCA_041491825.1. Lineage (GTDB taxonomy): Bacteria > Pseudomonadota > Alphaproteobacteria > Rhizobiales > Xanthobacteraceae > Palsa-892. The sequence goes on from JBGPVT010000011.1 coordinate 9,992, forward strand.
GAGCCCGAGCCCGATCAAGGTCTTCTCCTGGATCGGCGGACGGCGGATCGGGCTCGAAGTCTGTTCGACCGTGACGGTCTTTCCGCTCTTGCTCATCGGGTCAATCCTCAGTCAGTCGCTTCGGCGTCGACCTTGCCGCGCCGCGATTGCAGCACCGACACCTTGAGGCCGCGGCGCGCCGCGACCGAACGCGGGCTGTCCTGCAAGCTCAACGCGTCGAAGGTCGCCCGCACCATGTTGTAGGGATTCGACGAGCCGAGCGACTTCGCCACCACGTCCTGCACGCCGAGCGTCTCGAACACGGCGCGCATCGGGCCGCCGGCGATGATGCCGGTGCCGGGGGGCGCTGCGCGGAGCTTCACGCGGCCCGCGCCATGATGGCCTTCGACGTCGTGATGCAGCGTGCGGCCCTCGCGCAACGGCACGCGCACCATCGAACGCTTGGCGGCATCGGTCGCCTTGCGGATCGCTTCCGGCACCTCGCGCGCCTTGCCGTGACCGAAGCCGACGCGGCCCTTCTGGTCGCCGACGACGACGAGCGCGGCGAAGCCGAAGCGGCGCCCGCCCTTCACCACCTTGGCGACGCGGTTGATGTGGACGAGCTTGTCGACGATACCGCCGGTGTCGCGCTCCTCGCGCTCGCGTTCGCGCCGCCGCCCGCGCGGCCGGTCCGATCCCGGTCCTGATCTCTCGCCTTGTGCCATCCGCTCCGTCCTTCCTAGAATTTCAATCCGCCTTCGCGCGCGGCGTCGGCGAGCGCCTTGATGCGCCCGTGATAGAGGTAGCCGCCGCGGTCGAACTGCACTTCCTTCACGCCCTTGGCGGTCGCGCGCTCGGCCACGCGCTTGCCGACGGCCTTCGCCGCTTCGACATTGGCGCCGGTCTTGCCGCGCACGTCTTTTTCCATGCTCGACGCCGAGGCGACCGTGAGACCCTTCACGTCGTCGATCACCTGCGCATAGATGTGCTTCGACGAGCGAAATACCGAGAGCCGCGGCCGGCCATAGGCCACGCGCTTCAGCGTGTGGCGCACCCGCGCCGTTCTACGTGTCCTGCGATCAGCCATGACCCATCCTCGTCACTTTTTCTTCCCTTCCTTGCGGAAGATGTATTCGCCCGCGTACTTGACGCCCTTGCCCTTATAGGGCTCGGGCGGGCGGTACTCGCGGATTTCCGCCGCCACCTGCCCGACCTTTTGCTTGTCGATGCCGCTGACGACGATTTCGGTCGGCTTCGGTGTCGCGACCGTGATCCCGTCGGGAATCGGATAGACGACCTCATGCGAATAGCCGAGCGCAAGCTGCAAATTCTTGCCTTGCGCCGCCGCGCGATAGCCCACGCCGGTGATCTCGAGCTTCTTCTCGTAACCCTTGGTCACGCCGGTCACGAGGTTCGCGATCATCGCGCGCGACATGCCCCAAATCGCGTTGTGGCGCTTGCTGTCGCCGCGCTTCTCGACGGTGATCGTGCCCTTGTCGAGCTTGGCGCCGACCTCGTCGGTCAGCATGAGCGAAAGCTCGCCCTTCGGACCCTTCATCTTCACGCGCTGGCCCTCTACCGCGGCGGTAACGCCGGAAGGGATCGCGACAGGTCTTTTGCCGATTTTCGACATGAACTCGCTCCTCGACCCCTTAGAACACCGTACAGAGAATTTCGCCGCCGACGTTCTGCTCGCGCGCGTCGTGATCGGCCAGCACGCCTTTCGGCGTCGACAGGATCGCGACGCCGAGGCCGTTATTGATGCGCGGCAGGTTTCGCACCGACACATAAACGCGCCGGCCCGGCTTCGACACGCGCGCGATCTCGCGGATCACCGGCGCGCCGTCGAAATACTTGAGCTCGATCTCGAATTCGGTGCGGCCGTCTTTGTGCTCGGTCTGCGAAAAGCCGCGAATGAAGCCTTCCGTTTTCAAAACTTCCAGCACGCTGGCGCGAAAATGCGAGCCGGGCGTCGACACGCTCGCCTTGTTGCGCATCGCCGCGTTGCGGATGCGGGAGATCATATCGCCGATAGGATCGTTCATTGTCATGGGCGATCCTCCTTACCAGCTCGACTTCACGAGGCCGGGGATTTGGCCCGACGACCCGAGTTCGCGCAGCGCGATACGCGAGAGCTTCATCTTGCCGTAATAGCCGCGCGGCCGGCCCGTCATCTCGCAGCGGTTGCGAATGCGTTCCTTGGCGGAGTTGCGCGGCACTTGCGCGAGCTTCAGCACCGCCGCGAAGCGGTCCTCGATGGGCAATTTTCTGTTCTTCACGATCGCACGCAGACGCTGGCGCTTGCCCGCGTATTTCTTCGCGAGCCGCCGCCGCATCTCGTTCTTTTCGATCATGCTTTTCTTAGCCATTTCCTGCTCCTTCTGCCCCGCGTTTGAAGCGCTTGCTTCACTGCCGGAAGGGAAAGTTGAAAGCGACGAGAAGTGCGCGCGCCTCGTCGTCGGTCTTCGCGGTCGTACAGACCGTGATGTCCATGCCCCAGATTTCGGCCGCCTTGTCGAAGTCGATCTCGGGGAAAATGATGTGCTCCTTGAGGCCGAAGGTGAAATTGCCGCGGCCGTCGAAGCTCTTCGGATTGAGCCCGCGGAAATCGCGCACGCGCGGCAGCGCGATGTTCACGAGCCGGTCGATGAAATCGTACATGCGGGGACCCCGCAGCGTGACCTTGGCGCCGATCCCGATGTTCTCGCGGAGCTTGAAGTTCGCGATGGCCTTGCGCGCCATCGTCACCACCGCCTTTTGGCCGGCGATCAAGGTGAGATCGCCCGCGGCCGCGGTCACCTTCTTTTGGTCGGAAGCGCCCTCACCGAGCCCCATGTTGAGCACGACCTTCTCGATCGCGGGAATGGCGCACGGATTCGAATAGCCGAATGTCTCCGCGAGCTTGGGGCGGATGACCTTCTCGTATTCGGTCTTCAGGCGCGGAACGTAATTGTCAGCCATTGATCTGCTCCCCCGAACGCTTGGCGACCCGGACCTTGGTGCCGTCGCTCAGGATCTTGAATCCGACGCGCGTCGCCTTGCCGCCCTTGGGATCGGCGAGCGCGATGTTGGAAATGTGGATGCTCGCTTCCTTCGAAATGATGCCGCCTTCCTGTTTCGCGGTCTGGCGCTGATGGCGGCGAACGATATGGACGCCGCGCACGACCGCGCGGTGGGTGGCCTGATGAATCTCGATGACCTCGCCGCTGCGGCCCTTGTCGCGGCCGGCGATCACCACCACCTTGTCGCCCTTCCTGATCTTCGCGGCCATCACAGCACCTCCGGCGCCAGCGAAATGATCTTCATGTGGTTTTTCGCGCGCAGTTCGCGCGGAACCGGGCCGAAGATGCGGGTGCCGACGGGCTCCATCTGGTTGGTGATGAGCACCGCCGCGTTGCGGTCGAAGCGGATCACCGAGCCGTCGGGACGGCGGATGTCCTTGGCGATTCTGACGATCACCGCCTTCATCACTTCGCCCTTCTTCACGCGGCCGCGCGGGATCGCTTCCTTCACCGAGACGACGATCACGTCGCCGATCGTCGCGTATTTCCGCTTCGAACCGCCGAGCACCTTGATGCACATGACGCGGCGCGCGCCGGAATTGTCGGCGACGTCGAGATTGCTCTGCATCTGGATCATGGCATCGACCTTGTTCTTGGCCCGGACCGGAAACGCGGCGCGGGCTGAATTCCAAATTCCGCCTCAGCTCGCCTTCTTCTTTTTGGCGGGCTCCTTCTTCTCTTCTTTCGGCGCACCGGCACTCGCGTCCCCAAGCACGATCCAGCGCTTGGTTTTCGAGATCGGCTTGTGCTCCTCGATTTTCACCAGATCGCCGACCTTGCAGGCGTTACCCTCGTCATGCGCGTGATATTTTTTCGAGCGCCGCACGGTCTTTTTCAGCAGCGGGTGCGTGAAGCGGCGCTCGACGAGCACCGTCACCGTCTTGTTCTGCTTGTCGCTCACGACGACACCTTCCAGCACGCGCTTCGGCATGACCTCTCCTCACTTACCCTTCTTTTTCGCCTTGGCGGAGGGTTTCGCGGCCGCCTTTTCCGCCTTCGGCTTCTTCTCTTTCGCGGGCTTCTGCACCGAAGGCTTGGCGGCGATCGTCTTTCCCAGCCTCCGCTCGCTGGCGATGGTCAGGAGCTTCGCGATATCGCGGCGCACCGCGCGCACGCGCGAGGTGCTCTCGAGCTGGCCGGTCGCCCGCTGAAAGCGCAGGTTGAACTGCTCCTTCTTGAGTTCGAGGATCTTGTCCTCGACCTCGTCGGGCGTCATCACGCGCACATCGCCGATTTTCATCGCTCCACCCTCACCCGATACGCGCGACAAAGCGCGTCCTGATCGGCAGTTTCGCGGCAGCTAACCGCATCGCCTCGCGCGCGGTTTCCTCGTCGACGCCGTCGACTTCGAACATGATGCGTCCGGGCTTCACTTTCGCCGCCCACCACTCCGGCTGGCCCTTGCCCTTGCCCATGCGGACTTCGGTCGGCTTCTTCGAAATCGGCACGTCCGGAAACACGAGAATCCACACCCGCCCCGCACGCTTCATGTGATGGGTGATGGCGCGGCGCGCGGCCTCGATCTGGCGCGCGGTGACGCGCTCGGGCTCGAGCGCCTTCAAGCCGTACTCGCCGAAGGAAAGCGTGGTGCCGCCTTTCGCGGTGCCGTGGATGCGGCCCTTGAACTGCTTGCGGAACTTGCTGCGGCTGGGTTGCAACATGATTCTAGACCTTCACCATTCCTATGCCGCGTCGCGCGGGCGGTGACGTCCGCCGCCGCCGCTCTCGCTCTCGGCGAGCCGCTTGTCCTGCGCCATCGGATCGTGTTCGAGGATCTCGCCCTTGAAGATCCATACCTTCACTCCGCAGGTGCCGTAGGTCGTGAACGCGGTCGCGGTGCCGTAATCGATGTCGGCGCGGAGCGTGTGCAGAGGCACGCGGCCCTCGCGATACCATTCCATGCGGGCGATCTCGTTGCCGCCGAGCCGGCCGCCGCAATTGATGCGGATGCCCTCGGCGCCGAGGCGCATCGCCGACTGCACCGCGCGCTTCATCGCGCGGCGGAAAGCAACGCGGCGCTCGAGCTGTTGCGCGATCGATTCCGCGACGAGCTTGGCGTCGACCTCAGGCTTGCGGATTTCGACGATATTGATGATGACTTCCGAAGCCGTCATCTTCGCCACTTGCTTCCGCAGCTTGTCGATGTCGGCGCCCTTCTTGCCGATGACGACGCCCGGCCGCGCCGAGTGAATAGTGACGCGGCACTTCTTGTGCGGGCGCTCGATGATGATCTTCGCCACCGCCGCCTGCTTGAGTTGGGTCATCAGGAAGCGGCGAATCTTGATGTCCTCGTGCAGGAGCCGGCCGTACTCGCCCTTGCCCGCGAACCAGCGCGAGTCCCAGGTGCGGTTGATGCCGAGCCGCAAGCCGATCGGATTGACCTTCTGACCCATCAGGCTTTCCCTTCCTGCTCGCGCACGATGATGGTGATGTTCGAAAACGTCCTGAAAATACGCCCCGACTTGCCGCGTCCGCGCGGCGTCCAGCGTTTGATGACGAACGCCTTGCCGACATGCGCTTCCGCGACGACGAGATCGTCGACGTCGAGGTCGTGATTGTTTTCGGCGTTGGCGATCGCGGATTCGAGGCACTTCTTCACGTCGAGCGAGATGCGCTTCTTCGAGAACTGCAAATCGGCGAGCGCCGCCGCGACCTTCTTGCCGCGGATGAGTCCCGCGACGAGGCCGAGCTTCTGCGGCGACACGCGCAGCATGCGCGAGATCGCTTTCGCCTCGTTGTCCTTGAGCACGCGTGCTCGTGCGGCCTTGCCCATCTCGAACCTCTAACTTGCCTTGCCCGGAGCAGCAGGAGCGGGTGCGGCCGCAGGCGCAGCGGCGCCGGGTGCGGCCTTCGGAGAGGGTGCCGCACCCTCCTTCTTCGCTGTGCGATCGCCGACCGCCGAATGGCTCTGGAAAATCCGGGTCGGCGAGAACTCGCCGAACTTGTGGCCGACCATGTCCTCGGTGACGTAAACCGGGATGTGCTTCTGGCCGTTGTAGACGCCGAAGGTGAGCCCGACGAATTGCGGCAGGATCGTCGAGCGGCGGCTCCAGATCTTGATCACTTCCGAGCGGCCCGACGAACGCGCGGCGTCGGCCTTCTTCAGGAGATAGCCGTCGACGAACGGGCCTTTCCATACCGAGCGGGGCATCAGTGACTCCTCAAACCTTCTGCTTCTTCGCGTGCCGGCTCGACACGATGAATTTGCTGGTGCGCTTGTTCTTGCGCGTCTTCTTGCCCTTGGTCGGGAAGCCCCAGGGCGAAACCGGATGGCGGCCGCCCGAGGTGCGGCCTTCGCCGCCGCCATGCGGATGATCGACCGGATTCATCGACACGCCGCGATTGTGCGGCTTCCAGCCCTTCCAGCGGTTGCGGCCGGCCTTGCCGATCGAGATGTTCATGTGGTCCGGGTTCGAAACGGCGCCGACCGTTGCGAAGCAGCGTCCGTGCACGAGCCGCTGCTCGCCGGAATTGAGGCGAATGATGCAATAGCCGCGGTCGCGGCCGACGATCTGCGCGTAGGTGCCGGCCGAGCGGGCGAGCTGGCCGCCCTTGCCGATCTTGAGCTCGATGTTGTGCACGATCGTGCCGACCGGCATGTTTTCGAGCGGCATCGCGTTGCCGGGCTTCACGTCGACGTTCTCGCCCGCAAGGAGCACGTCGCCGGCGGCCACCCGCTGCGGCGCCAGGATGTAGGACATCTCGCCGTCGGCGTACTTCAGAAGCGCGAGGAAACCGGTGCGATTCGGATCGTATTCGAGCCGCTCCACGGTCGCCGCCACGTCGTGCTTGCGGCGCTTGAAATCGACCGTGCGGAGCGCCCGCTTGTGGCCGCCGCCGCGGAAGCGGACGGTGATGCGGCCGTTCACATTGCGCCCGCCAGTGCCGATCTTGCCTTCGGTAAGCCTTTTGACGGGCTGGCCTTTCCACAGGCCCTCGCGATCGACGAGGACGAGCTGGCGGAGGCTCGGGGTCGTGGGTTTATAAGTTTTCAGTGCCATCGCTGTTCCCGCCTCAAAGTCCCGTCGTGACGTCGATCGAATGGCCCTCTTCGAGGGTCACGATCGCTTTCTTCACGTCGCTCTGCCGCGCGCGCGTGCCGCGGAAGACCTTCAGCTTGCCCTTTTTCACCAGCGTGTTGACGCGCTTCACCTTCACGCCGAAGAGCTTTTCGATCGCTTCCTTGATTTCGGGCTTCGTCGCCGCGAGCGCGACCTTGAACACCACCTGATTGTGCTCGGAGGCGGCGGTCGCCTTCTCGGTGATCGCGGGCGAAAGGATCACGTCGTAATGGCGCGGGTCCTTGGGGGCCGTCTTGCTCATTTGAAGCGCGCCTCCAACGCATCGACCGCGGCCTTCGTCAGCACGAGCTTATTCCGCCGCAGGATGTCGTAGACGTTGATGCCGACGACCGGCAGCACGTCGATTTGCGGAATGTTGCGCGCCGCCTTCTGGAAGTTCTTCTCGACCTCGGCGCCGTCGATCACCAGCGCATTCGAAAGCCCGAGCTTCTCGAACTGCTCGATCAGCGCGCTCGTCTTCGCGTCCTTCAATTTCAGATCCTCGACGACGATAAGATCCGCGCTCTTCGCCTTCGCCGAGAGCGCGTGCCTGAGCGCAAGCGCCCGTACCTTCTTGGGAAGGCCGATCTCGTGGCTGCGCACATGGGGACCGAAAGCGCGGCCGCCGCCGCGGAATTGCGGCACGCGGGCGGAGCCGTGGCGCGCATTGCCGGTGCCCTTCTGCGCGTACATCTTCTTGCCGGTACGCCAGATCTCGGCGCGGTTCTTCACCTTGTGGGTGCCGGCACGGCGCTTGGCGAGCTGCCAGACGATGCAGCGGTGAATGATATCGGGACGCGGCTCTAAGCCGAAGATCGCGTCCGAGAGCTTGACGGACCCCGCCTTCTTGCCGTCGAAATTGGTGAGCGGAAGTTCCATCACTTCTTCCCTCCGCCCTTCGGCTTGGCTGCGGCGGATTTGGCACCGCCCTTCTTCGCGCCCTTGGCTTCCTTCGGCGTTGCTTCCGCTTTCGGCGGCGGCGCCACCGGCACGTGCGCGGGACGCGCGTCGCCCGGCGAAAGGAACTTGCCCGGCTTCGGCGCCTCTTTCGGCAGCGGGTGCTTCACCGCGTCGCGAACCGTGATCCAGCCGCCATCGGCGCCGGGCACCGCGCCCTCGACGAGCAGAAGTCCACGCGAGGGGTCCGTGCGCACGACCTTGAGATTGAGCGTCGTCACCCTCACGTCGCCCATATGGCCGGCCATTTTCTTGTTCTTGAATACCTTGCCGGGATCTTGGCGGCCGCCGGTCGAGCCGTGCGAGCGGTGCGAGACCGACACACCGTGGGAAGCGCGCAGGCCGCCGAAATTGTGCCGCTTCATGGCGCCGGCGAAACCCTTGCCGATCGAAGTGCCGGTAACGTCAACGAACTGGCCGACGACGAAATGATCGGCCATGAGTTCCGCGCCGACCGGAATCAGCGCGTCGGCGGGCACGCGGAATTCCACGATCTTCCGCTTCGGCTCGACCTTGGCGGCGGCGAAATTCCCGCGCATCGCCTTGGAGACGTTCTTCACCTTGCGCGAGCCCGCGCCGAGTTGCAACGCGACATAGCCGTTCTTCTCCGCGGTGCGATGGCCGATCACCTGGCAACTGTCGAGCTTCAGCACCGTGACGGGCACGTGCTCGCCCGCGTCCGAAAAGACGCGGGTCATGCCGACCTTTTGTGCGATCACGCCGGAGCGCATTGTCTTTCTCTCTTCTTCCTCAGAGCTTGATCTCGACGTCGACGCCGGCGGCGAGATCGAGCTTCATCAGCGCGTCCACCGTTTGCGGCGTCGGATCGACGATATCGAGTAAGCGCTTGTGCGTGCGCATCTCGAATTGTTCGCGGCTCTTCTTGTCGATGTGCGGCGAGCGGTTCACCGTGAACTTCTCGATCCGCGTCGGCAGCGGAATGGGTCCACGTACCTGCGCGCCGGTGCGTTTCGCCGTCGCCACGATTTCCTTCGTCGAGGCGTCGAGAATGCGGTGATCGAACGCCTTCAGGCGGATCCGGATATTTTGGCCGTTCATGGTCTTCTCCAGCGGCGCGCGCGGGCCGCTAACTCCGGACTATTCGATGATCTTGGCGACGACGCCGGCGCCGACGGTTCGCCCGCCCTCGCGAATGGCGAAGCGCAGCTTTTCCTCCATCGCGATCGGCACGATCAGCGTCACCTCCATCGACACGTTGTCCCCCGGCATCACCATCTC
>JBGPVT010000012.1:0-18961 GCA_041491825.1 Xanthobacteraceae bacterium
CTCCAGCGGACCATAGCCGAGCACGTCGTTGCAGATGTCCTCGAGGAGCTCCTCCTGCTCCGCGATCGACATGACGACGTTCTTGATCGAAATGATCTCGTTGACGATGTCGCGGATTTCCTCGCGCGCCGACATCGGGTCGAGCTTGGCGAGCTGCGCGAGGTCGATCGCCTCGATCAGGGCGCCGAAAATCTGGCTCTTCACCTCGTAGAAGTTTTCCGTCCGGCGATTGTCGGGGATGGGCGGCGGCGGCGCGCTCGGCGCCGTCGGCGGCGAGGAAGCGAGCTGCTCGCCCGCCGGGAGCGCCGGCGTCACCGCTTTTTTCGGCGCCGCGGGAGCGCGCGATGCTTGCTCGCGCGCGGCCGGCTGGGTCTCGACCTGCCCGACCGCCGTGTTTGCCGATCCACGCTTTCCGAACATCACACTTTTCCTACGCGCGCGGACAATTACGACCGCAGGCTCTTGAGCTTGGCCAGCAGCGGCGAGAAGAGATCCTTCTTTTCCTTCTTCACTTCGGCGCGGCCGGTGAGGGTCTTCGCCAAGGCGAGGAAGGTTTCCGCGATCTTGTGGTTCGCGGACACCTCCGCGATCATCTGCCCGTTATTGGCGGCGGTTCCGAAGAGCTGCGGATCGAACGGAATGCTCGCCACCGGCTCCGCTTCGAGCGCCTTGGCAAAATCGGCGGCTCGCACCTCGGGGCGCTTCGGCATGCCGATCTGATTCAGGAGATAAAGCGGCGGGCGGTCGTTGGGGCGCGCGCCGCGCGCGAAGTCGAACATGTTCTTGACGTTGCGCAGATTGGCGAGGTCCGGTGCCGCGACGAACAGCACCTCGTCGGCGCCGACGAGCGCGCGCTTCGCCCATGCCGTCCACATGTGCGGAAGATCGAGCACGATGTAGGGAACGGTGCCGCGAAGCGCGTCGAGAATCGTATCGAACGCCTCCACGCCGAAGTCGTATTCGCGCTCGAGCGTCGCCGGTGCGGCCAAGAGGCTCAAATGGTCGGTGCATTTCGACAACAGCCGGTCGATGAAGGCGGCATCCACGCGGTCGGGTGAAAACACCGCGTCGGCGATGCCCTGCGGCGGATCCTGGTTGAAGTCGAGCCCCGCCGTCCCGAAGGCGAGATCGAGATCGGCGATGACGGAATTGAGGCGGAGATCGCGGGAAACCGCGAAGGCGACATTATGCGCGACGGTGGAAGCGCCGACGCCGCCCTTGGCGCCGATGACGGCGAGCACGCGGCCAAGCGGCTCGGCGTCGGGCTTGGAAAACAGATGCGAAAAAGTGCGCACGAGGTCGAGCGGCGAGATCGGGCTGACCACGTAGTCGCTGACGCCGCGGCGCACGAGCTCGCGATAAAGCACGATGTCATTGAGACGCCCGACCACGACGAGCTTGGTGCCGGCGTCGCAGACTTCGGAAAGACGGTCGAGGCCGGAAAGCAGGTCGATGCCATTGCCGGCATGCTCGATCAGAATGACGTTCGGGGTCGCGGCGCCGCTATAGGCCTCGAGCGCCGCGACGAGGCCCCCCATTTGCACTTTGACATGCGCCTTGACCATGCGGCGATCGCCGATGGCGGCCTGCATCGCGCCGGCGACCTCGGGCGTTTCGCAGAAGGCCTGGATCGAGATGCGCGGAACCGGCGCGATGTGCGCGTCGGCGCCGGCGTCCACGACCTCGGCTTTTTGGGCGAGTCCGGTTCGCATCATTGTTGTCCGACGGTGCTCACTTTCGCGCCGGTGTTGCTGGAATAGGTCGTCGCCGGATCCTGACCCTGGCGGTATTTGTCGACGACGGTCTGGCGGCGCGAGGCGTAGGCCGGGGTCTCGGGGCGCGGCTGCACGAGGTCCTCGGGATTGGCAACGGCGGTGGCGAGATTGTGCTGCGTGGCGCAGCCGAAGTTCCAATAGGGAACGTTCTCGCTCTCGAGCAGCGGATAGCGCTCTTTGCCGACGAGCCCCGGGCCCACGTTGTCGGGCCATTGACCGCAGGGACCGGCGACCGCCTGGATCTTCGTGTAGGTCACGCGGATGGCGCCGAGATCCTCGCGATAGGGCTGCTGATAATTGCGCATGAGCGTCGCCTGCGCCGGCACGCCGGCGAAATGCAGGAGGCTCTTGATTTCGCGCACCGTCGCTTTCGCCGCCGCCGAATTGACGGCCCCGGTGGGGATTTCGATCACCACATATCCCGTGCCTTCGTGCCGCCAGTCGCTGCCGAGCGAAGCGACCTCTGCGCGCTGCGTCGCGGTGAGGCCGGCGCGGCCGGAGCCGACGAGAACCTGGATCGTGCGGTGACCGTCGACGAGACGGATCGGATGGCGATCGCGATAATCGGTGGGCAGCGATCCGGTGGCGAAGTCCGGCTCGGTGTGCTGGCAGGCGCCGAGCAAGAGCGCGAGCCAAATCGCGGCGAAGGGAGCCGCCGCGAAGCCGCGTTTCGATGCGCTAGACAAATTCATGGCTCAACCCCACTCGTTCAATCCGTGATGAAGCCGTAATTTCCGCGATAGTTCCGGCGATCGGCGCCGCCCTGGACGCCATAGGTTCGATTCAACTGATTCATGAAGACGGTCTGCGGATCGGACGGATCGGCGAAGCCGTCGGTCGGCAGCGCGAGATCCTGCCGAGAGCTCGGGTTCACCACATAGGGCGTCACCAAGATCATCAGCTCGGTCAACCCGCTCTGATAGTCGCGGCTCTTGAACAGCGTCCCGAGGATGGGAAGATTCATCAGCGCCGGAACGCCGTCGATGCTCTGCTTGGTCTGTTCCTGCAACAGACCCGCGAGCGCCAGCGTTCCGCCCGACGGTAATTCGACCGTCGAATTGGCGCGGCGTACCTTGAGCGCGGGGATGGTGATGCTGATGAGCTTGATCGCGCCGTCTTGCGACAATTCGCTCACTTCGGTCGCGACCTTCAGGCTGATGCGGCCCTCCGACAGGACGACCGGCGTGAACTCGAGCGCGACGCCGAATTGCTTGAATTGAATTTGCACCTGGCAAGTGCCGCTCTGGTCGCAGCTCTGGCCGCCCGGTATCGGAAACTCGCCGCCGGCCAGGAACTTGGCCGATTCGCCCGAGATCGCCGTCAGGTTCGGCTCGGCGAGCGTCCGCATGACGCCGTTGCGCTCGAGCGCCCGCAACGTCGCGGTGATGGAGCCGCCGGCCGGCAAGTTGAATATCGGAGCCAACGAATTGGGAGGCGGGACGTTGGTGGTCGAAAATGCGTTGACGGTGTTGAAGTTGACGACGGCCGAGCCGATCGAAAGGCTCGAACCGCTGAGGTCGATGCCGAGCTGCTTGATGATACTGCGCTGAACCTCGGCGACCGTGACCTTGAGGAGCACCTGCTCCTTGCCCTTGATGGTGAGGCCGTTCACGACCCGCTTCTCGTCGCCGACGAGACGGATCGCCGCTTCGGCTATTTTTTGCGCCTCGGCGGCATTGGCGACGACGCCCGTGATGACGACGCTCTCGCCCACCGGGTCGACGTTGAAAACGGTGCCGGGCATGAGCTTGCGCAGCGCGTCGCGCACGCCGGCGGCGTCGCGCCCCACTTCGATGTCGTAGGCGGCGATCTGGCGGCCGTCGCCGTCGAAGAAAATCACGCTGGTTTGGCCGACGGCGACGCCGATGAGATAGGCGCGGCGCGCCGAGCGCACCACGGCGTTGGCGATCGCGGGATTGGCGACGAGCACGTCCTTGGCATCGGCGGGAAGATTGATCACCGCCGACTTGCCGAGGCCGAGAGCGAGAAACTTGCTGCCGCTCACGGCATAGCCGGGCTCGGCGGCGCCGGTGCGGACGGGCGAGAGCAGGGCGGCGGCGGTCACGATGAGGAGGGCCGCGGCCCCGAATCGAATCGCATTCGCGTACAGACGAAACATCCCAAGACCCCCGCGTTCGCGCTTTATTTCAAGACTTGAACGGAATTGATGCCGTAGCGCACGAAATTCACGCTGCCCGATGCCCGATCGGGCTCGTCGTCGGCGCTCGTGCGCGCGGACGGCCTCGATTCCGCGAGGCTGCGAAGCGCCAGCGACAACGTCCCGCGCTGGCGCGAAAGTGCCAACGTCTCGGTCTGCCGCGGCGCAAGTTCGAGCGTCGCGGTCTTGCCGACCACGACTTTCTGGCCGTTCTTTTCCTCGACCGTCTGGTCGATCGCGAGCACGCGGACATTGCGCAGAATGGTTTCGCTCACGAAGCCGTCGCCGCCCGACTGCTTCTGGCTGTCGGGGTCGCGGCGGGTGAGAAGCACGTCGACGCGGTCGTTCGGCAGGATAAATCCGCCGACGCCGGTCTCGGGCGAAATGTCGGTCGAGATCGCACGCATGCCCGGCGACAGAATCGCCGACATGAAGCCGGAGCCGTCGGCCTTGATCAGCTTCTGTTCGCGGATCGGCTCGCCGGAGACGAAGGGCGCGCGGGCGATGGCGCCCTTGAATTCATCGAGCGCGCCGGGGCGGGCGTTCTTGCGAATGAACTGCGGCCCGGCGGCGGCGGACGGCCACGGCTGCCAGGAGAGATCCTCCGGCTTCAACGCGCTGCCCAGTTGAATGTCGGACTTCGCGACCAGGATATCGACCATATCCATCGCCGGCTGAACGACGGTCACCTGCGGCGGCGGTGCCTCGCGCCCGGAAAGCATGAAGGCGATCGCGCCCGCGAAGAGGGCGACGCCGAGAACAATCAGACGGGCGGGTTTCATACGCTCACTTCCCAACGCATTGACGAGTCGGACAGCCGGTTCGAAGTGAATTCCAGCAGCGAAAGGTCAACTTATGGTTAATGAGCGGTAGACGAATTTAACGGCTTACGGCGCCTCCCGAAAACGGCGTCAAAAGACGCTCGGCGCCGCCTGCATGAAAATCGTCTCGGGATAGACGATGAGGCCGGCGGCGGCGAGCGCGATTCCATAGGGAATGCCGGTTTCGTCCCCGTGCAGACGGACGATCCAGGGCTGGCGGGCCAAAAGGCGCGGCAACGGCAATTTGCGGGCTTGCAGGATCACGAGGGTAAGCGCGCCCCCGATGATCGAGGCCACGAGCAGATAGTCCATCAAGCCGGAAAATCCGATCCAGAGCGCCGTCGCCGCCGCCAATTTGGCGTCGCCGCCGCCGATCCATCCGCGCGCGAAAAATCCGAAGGCAAAGACGAGCACGATCGCGCTCGCGATCATATGCCGCCCCATGTCGGGAAGCGGCATGCCGATCAGCGCCGCGACGGCAAAAAAGCCCAGAAAGAGCGCGATCGACAGGCGGTTGGAGATCGTCATGGTGACGAGATCGCTCGCCGCCGCGTAGATCATGGCGGCGGGGAAAAGCCCAAGAATGGCGATCTCGAGAAGCATGGCGCCGGCTCGCTGTCGGCGGGCTGGGCCGCCATCCATTGCAGGATTAACGGCAAACTCTGAGCGAAGGATGAATCCGGCCGCCAATGAAAAGGGCCCCCTCACGGGAGCCCTTTCGATGCGTCCTTGCGGCCGCTTATTTCAGCGCGTTCGAGACGTTGCTGAAGGTCAAGTTGAGGTTGCTGCCCACGGTGGTGACGGCGACAATGATCGCGATCGAAATGCTGGCCGCGATCAGGCCGTATTCGATGGCGGTGGCGCCACGCTCGTTGCTCAAGAAAGCTTTGAGAAGTTTCATTCGATGTCTCCTGACGGTTCGCCGGCATCACCCGGCACGTCTTTCTCTAAAGGAGAGGCTTTAATCTTGGCTTTCCGCCAAGATGACGATTTTCTAGAATGTAGGCGGTCGAACGGAGCTTTTTGTTTAGAATTCCAAGCCGCCAAAAAAAGAAAGGCCCCGGACCTGCCGGGGCCTTCCTCATTTCGAACGGTCCGACGGCTTATTTCAGCGCGTTGGAAACGTTGCTAAAGGTCGTGTTCAGCTTCGAACCGACACCCTGGATGACCGCGATGATCGCAACCGAAATGCAAGCAGCGATCAGGCCGTATTCGATGGCGGTGGCGCCAGACTCGTCCTTCATGAAACGAGCGAAGGTCTTCATGGTTAGGGCTCCTTGAACCACTGTGGCTCTCTGCGTTTTGGTCCGGCGGGCGTTGATTTGTCCTCCGGTGCCGTCGAGGACCATACGCAAGGTCCCTTGCCTCAATGTTAAAGATCGCGATGAAACCCGCGCAAACCGCGCTGAAATGACTCGTGGTTAAGAATCCGCTTGTCGCGATCCGGCCCGACGAAATGGGGGATCGCCTGGGGGCCGCGCGGCGTTTGGAATTCGTTCACCATTTTTCGAGACAGTTGCGTTCGATCCGGCCCGGCCGGTGCAGAGTTCTCGGCAGGCCAAGAGGTGTTGCGTATGAATTTCCCGGCTCCCCGTTTCGCGTTCCTCGCTTGCGCCATCGCCCTCGCAAGCATCGCCTCGGCCCAGGCCGAAACCGTCAACATCGTTCTCGACCAGGCGAGCCTTCTCAAGCTTCCCGACAAGGTCGCGACGATCGTGATCGGCAATCCCGCCGTCGCCGACGGCAGCCTGCAATCGGGCGGGCTTCTGGTGGTGACCGGCAAGGGCTATGGCACCACCAATCTCATCGCGCTCGACGCGCGCGGCAACGCGCTCACCGAATACACGTTGAATGTGTCCGCGCCGAAGCAAGGCCGCGTCACCATCTATCGGGGCGTGGAACGCGAGACCTGGAGCTGCGTCCCCAATTGCGAGCGCTCCATCGTGCTCGGCGATTCGCAGGCCTATTTCGAAACCGCCGTCGGCCAGATCGGCACCCGCAACGGCCAATCGACCGGAACGGGCGGCGCGACGAAATAAAACGCGCCCATCGGCTCCGTCATGGTTGACGAATCCTAAACGGCGCCCGTCCGGCGGCGGGCGTCGGCGCAACTCTTCGTCAAGCCGGCTGCGATAAACATTCCCGCTCTTGCCCACCGGAGGCAAACGATCGCGAGGTTTTCATGGGCACGCTACTTTCAAAAATCGGACGGCGCTGCTTGCCGATCGCCAGGCGCTTCGACAACAACGAAACCGGCAGCGCCGCGGTCGAATTCGGTCTCGTCGCCATTCCCTTCTTCGCTTGTTTCTTCGCGATCATCGAGGTCGGGCTCGTATTTTTCGCCGGCCAAACCCTGGAAACCGCCGTGGCTGATGCGGCTCGCCTGATCCTGACCGGACAGGCACAGAGCCAAAGCTTCCAACTGACGGATTTCAAGAACAAGATCTGCACGACCGCCGTGCAGACGCTATTCACCTGCGCCAATATCGCGGTCGACGTGCGGCCGGCCTCTTCGTTCGGGGCCGCCGATCTCACGATGCCCCTGAACTCCACCACCCACATGCTCGATACGTCGGGCTTCGGCTATAACGCCACCCAGCCCTGCGACATCGTCGTCGTGCGCGTGATCTACGAATGGCCGACTTTCGTGCGCGGGCTCGGGCTCGACATGGCGTCGGCCGCGAGTTCCTCCCACAAGCACATTCTGATGTCGATCGCCGCGTTCCGCAACGAGCCCTATAGCGGCAGCGGCTGGTGCTGAGTTGCAACCCCGAGATTCGCTAAAGCGTCTTTCCGAGAGCACGCCCATGAAAAATAAAACCCGGTCGGGAATTTTGACGAGGATCGCCCGCTTCCTGCGCGATCCGCGCGGCGTGTCCGCGGTCGAGTTCGCTTTCGTGTTTCCGGTCATGGTCTTGCTGTACCTCGGCGGTACGGCGATGACGCAAGGCGTCGTGCTCAAGCGCAAGACCACGCTCGTCACCCGCACCGTCGGCGACCTCGTTTCGCAATACACCCAGATCGTCGACACCGATAAGACGGCGATCTTCAGCGCCGCTACCGCGGTGATCCAGCCCTATGCTAGCGGGCAGCTTTCGGTCATCGTTTCGAGCGTCGTCATCGATGCGAACGGGAACGCCACGATCGCCTGGAGCGATTCCACCTCCACGACGACGCCGCACACCGTGAACGCGCCGGTAACGCTGCCGACGGGCATTGCCCCCACGGATTCCAACGGCAACTTCATTGCGAACGCGACGGTGATCTGGGCCGAGGGCCAATACGCCTACACGCTGCCGGTCGGCAGCGGGGTTCTCGGTATCACCTCGATGACGCTGTCCGAGCAATTCTATCTTCGCCCGCGCCGCGTCAGCGCGATCAAGCGCTGTACAACGGGTACCTGCACCTAAATCTTCTGATTGTATTCGCCGACCTCGGGATGCTGGCGGAGCGCGGTATCGACCGCGCGGAACATCTCACGCATGCGTGCGTCCGAAACCGGGCTTTCGACCACCACCACGAGCTCGGGCTTGTTCGACGAGGCGCGCACGAGCCCCCAGGTGCCGTCCTCGACCGTGACGCGCACGCCGTTCACGGTCACGAGATCGCGGATACCTTGCCCCGCGACCTTTTCGCCCTTTGCCTTCGCGTCCTGGAAGTGCCGCACCACCTTGTCGACGACGCCGTATTTGGCTTCGTCGGCGCAATGCGGCGACATGGTCGGCGAGCCCCAGGTTTTCGGTAGCGCGTTCTTGAGATCGGACATCTTTTTTTGCGGGTTGCGATCGAGCATGTCGCAGATCGCCATCGCCGAGACGAGCCCGTCGTCATAGCCGCGGCCGAACGGCTTGTTGAAGAAAAAGTGGCCCGATTTCTCGAAGCCCGCGAGTGCGCCGGTCTCGAAGGTGCGGCGTTTCATGTAGGAATGGCCGGTCTTCCAGTAATCGGCCTTGACGCCGTTCTTCCGCAACACTGGGTCGGTGGCGAAGAGCCCCGTGGATTTCACATCGACGACGAAGGTCGAATTCGGATAGAGCGCCGACATGTCGCGCGCGAGCATGACGCCGACCTTGTCGGCGAAGATCTCCTCGCCGGTGTCGTCGACGACGCCGCAGCGGTCGCCGTCGCCGTCGAAGCCGAGGCCGACATCGGCCTTATGCTGCAGCACCGCGTCGCGGATGGCGTGCAGCATCTTCATGTCTTCCGGGTTCGGATTGTATTTCGGAAAGGTGTGATCGAGCTCGCAGTCGAGCGGGACCACCTCGCAGCCGATCGCGGCTAAGACGCGGGGCGCGAAGGCGCCGGCGGTGCCGTTGCCGCAGGCGGCGACGACCTTGAGCTTGCGCTTGAGCTTCGGCCGCGCCGTGAGATCGGCGATGTAGCGCGCCGGAAAATTCTCGACAAAGACATAGGCACCGGCGGCGGGAGCGAACTTGGCGCCCAGCACGATCTCCTTCAGCCGTGTCATCTCGTCGGGGCCGAAGGTGAGCGGGCGGTTCGCGCCCATCTTCACGCCGGTCCAGCCATTGTCGTTGTGCGAGGCCGTCACCATGGCGACGCAGGGCACGTCGAGATCGAACTGCGCGAAATAAGCCATCGGCGTGAGCGCGAGGCCGATGTCGCGCACCTTGCAGCCCGTGGCCATCAGGCCGGAAACGAGGGCGTATTTGATCGAGGCCGAATAGCTGCGGAAATCGTGGCCGGTGACGATCTCCGGCTTCACCCCCATCTCGCGAATGAGCGTGCCGAGGCCCATGCCCAGCGCCTGCACGCCCATCAAATTGATTTCCTTGCCGAACAGCCAGCGCGCGTCGTATTCGCGAAAGCCGGTGGCTTTCACCATCGGCTCCGATTCGAATTCATAGGTGTTGGGAAGAAGCGCGGGCTTCGGCTTCGGAAACATCGGGCACCCTGCACGGAACGGCGGCAAAAGACGCGCGCCCCATAGCACGAATTGCGGGGAAAACCAGAGGCGTTAACGCGGGAGTGCCGTCAGCGTTCCAGAACGAGCGTGTCGCCGCGCACTTCGTAGCGCGAAAGCCGGCGCAGGAAGCTCATGCCGAGAAGGTTGTTGTTCAGAAGCCCCTCCTCCATCACCAGCGCCTCGATGTCGTCGAGCGAAATCGAGCCGAGCCGCACATTATGGAGCTTGACCCGGCAAGCCTTGGCGATGCCGTTCGCCGTCTGCACGGCGACGTCGAACTTGTCGCTGCCATAGACGAGGCCGAGCGCGCGGGCGTCCTCGTAGCGCAGGATCACGAGCGAGGCTCCCGTGTCGACCATGACGTTGAAATTACGGCCGTTGATCTGCGCCTCGGTGACGTAGTGGCCGGCGCGGTCGGCGGGGATGCGGACATGGCCGCCGTAATTGTCGGGGCGCACGGGCTTGGCCGTATTCACCGACGGCGCGGCGTAGCTCGCCGGCTTCGGGCCGTCGATGTAACGCGAAGTCAAACCGGGCACGAGATACCCGGCCGCGATAAAGGCGCCGGCGAGATAGAGCGCGATGCGAAACATGCGGCGAGCATAGGGCTGCGCCGGCAAAACGCGGTAAATCTCTTCGATCCTGCTCGCGATATGGTGAAGAATTACTTTCCGCGCGGCTTCGCGCGCCGCGTCGGCGGCGCCGCCACCGGATCGTCGGGCCAGGGGTGCTTGGGATAGCGGCCGCGCATTTCGCGCTTCACCTCGGCCCAGGAGCCGCGCCAGAAGGCGGGCAGGTTCTTCGTGGTCTGGATCGGGCGCCGCGCCGGCGAAAGTAATTCGAGGATTAGCGGCACGCGCCCGCCCGCGAGCGAAGGGTGACGGTCGAGTCCAAACAATTCCTGCACGCGCACGGAAAGGGCCGGACCTTCTTCGGGGGCGTAGTCTATGAGCAAATCCCAACCGGTCGGAACCTTGAAGTATTGAGGCGCCTCTTGCTGCAGGCGGCGCTCCAACTCGCGCGGAAGCAAATCGCGCAAGGCGCGCGCAAGATCATCGGCGCGGATTTCAGCGAGGGAGGCTTTTCCGTAGAGCGCGGGTAGGAGCCATTCGCTGCCACGTGCCTTCAGGACCTCAGGCGAAAGGTCGGGCCAGGGCTCGCCCTCGGTGCGGCGCATGAAGCGGACACGATCGAGCCATTGGCGGGTAGCTTCGCTCCACGGCAGCCGCTCGAAGCCCGTGCGCGCAATGCCCTCGGCGAGCATCCGCGCGGTTTCCTCGTCCGGCGCCACCGGGCGCGGATGATCCGTGAGAACGAGCGCGCCGAGCTTCTTCACGGCGCGCGCACGCACGGCCATCGCTTTCTCGTCGAAGCTCGCCTCAAGCGTCTCGACGATGCGCTCCTTGAAATGCGCCTCAATGTCGCTCTCGTCGAGCTTGGCGGCGAGCAGGATGCGGCCCGCGCTGGCGTGGCCTACGATTTCGGCGACCGCGATAAATTGCTCGCGCGCAAGCGCTTGCGCTGCGTCGAGGTTCGCGCCGCGGCCGTTAGCACGCAGGAATTCGCCGCGCTTGCCGGCGCGCGCCTTCGCCACGCGGTCCGGATAGGCAATTGCGAGCAGCGCGCCCGCGCCGGCGATGGGAGTTGGGCGCAATTTGCCGCCGGCATCCGAAGCCCAGTTTCTCGCGAGCCGGCGCGCTTCCTCGGCGCGGCGCGAGCGGTCGCGACGAAATTCGCCGACCCGATGCGCGAGATCGGGATCGTCGCCGCCAAGGCCGCGCTCGCTCACCACCGCCGCCACTTCCGCCGCGAGCAGCGCCTCGTCCTCCGCCGCCGCCTCGACGATCATGGCGGCGAGCCGCGGATGCAGCGGAAAACGCGCGAGCCGCTTGCCGCGCTCGCTGATGCGCCCCGCTTCGTCGAGCGCGCCCAATTCGGAGAGCAATGCGCGCGCCTCGGCAAGCGCGGGCGCGGGCGGCGGGTCGAGCCAGGCGAGCGCCGACGGGTCGGCGACGCCCCATACGGCGAGATCGAGCACGAGGCTCGCGAGATCGGCGGCGAGAATTTCCGGCGTCGCGAACGGAGCAAAGCTTTGCGTCTCGGGCTCCGCCCACAGCCGGTAGCAGATACCGGGCTCCGTTCGTCCGGCACGGCCGCGGCGCTGATCGGCGGAAGCGCGCGACACCCGCACGGTCTCGAGCCGCGTGAGGCCGACCGCGGGCTCGTAGCGCGGCACGCGCGCGAGCCCCGCGTCGATGACGACGCGCACGCCTTCGATGGTGAGCGAAGTTTCCGCGATCGAAGTTGCGAGCACGATTTTGCGCCTGCCGGCGGGCGCCGGCGAAATGGCGCGATCCTGCACGTCGGAATCGAGCGCGCCGTAAAGCGGCACGATGTCGACGTTGGAATCGCTCACGCGCTCCGCCATCAGCGTCGCGGCGCGGCGGATCTCGCCGGCGCCGGGCAGGAATACGAGCAGCGATCCCTTCTCCTCGCGGAGCGCAATCTCGACCGCCTCGGTGGCTTGCCGCTCGATGGGCGCGCGCGGGTCGCGGCCGAGATAGCGCGTCTCGACCGGATGCGCGCGGCCCTTGCTTTCGATCACCGGCGCCTCGCCCAAAAGTTTCGCGACGCGGGCGCCGTCGAGCGTCGCCGACATCGCGAGGATGCGGAGATCCTCGCGCAAGCCTTTTCGCGCGTCGAGCGCGAGCGCGAGACCGAGATCGGCGTCGAGCGAGCGCTCGTGAAACTCGTCGAACAGAACGGCGGCGATGCCGGTCAGCTCGGGATCGTCGATCAGCGCGCGGGTGAACACGCCCTCGGTCATCACCTCGATGCGGGTCTTCTGCGACACCCTTGAATCGAAGCGGACGCGCAGCCCCACCGTCTCGCCGATCTTCTCGCCGAGCGTCCACGCCATGCGCGCGGCGGCGGCGCGCGCAGCCAACCGCCGGGGCTCCAGCACGAGAATTTTGCGGCCCGCGGCCCATGGCTGGTCGAGGAGCGCCAGGGGCACGCGCGTCGTCTTGCCGGCGCCGGGCGGGGCCACCAGCACCGCCGAGCGGCCGTTCGCGAGCGCCGTCCTTAACGCCGGCAGCGCCTCGTCGACCGGGAGACTGTCCCGAAACAGCAAAGGTTTAACGGAATTCATGTTTGTTCGATCGCGGGAAGGCTCGCGGCATAGCGGTCGTGGGCCGAATGGTAAAGGCGTGGCTTAGGCATGGCGCTTGCGAGGAACCCGGTAGAAAAGCGGCAAGCGTCCCGAAAAGGGACGGCGGCGGATTCGGAGACGGCGATGGCTCACGCGCACATGCAGCAAGGCCGGGTCGACTGGGTCGATTACGCCAAGGGCTTCTGCATCGTCATGGTGGTGATGATGCACTCGACGCTCGGCGTCGAGAAGGCGGCCGGCGAGACGAGCTGGCTCGGCGCCGCGGTCGAATTCGCGCGCCCGTTCCGCATGCCCGACTTCTTCCTGATCTCGGGCCTGTTCCTCGCGCGCGTGATCGACCGCGACTGGCGGACCTATCTCGACCGCAAGGTTTTCCATTTCGCTTATTTCTACGCGCTGTGGGTGACGATCCAGTTCATCTTCCGGGCGCCGGGCTTCGCCGCCGAGATGGGTGGCGCGGGCGTGCTCAAGGAATTCCTGCTCGCCTTCATCGAACCGTTCGGCACGCTGTGGTTCATTTATCTGCTGCCGATCTTCTTCGTCGTCACGAAGCTTGCGCGCCGCGCGCCGCCGGTCCTGATCTTCGTCGTTGCCGCCCTGCTCGAAGCGCTGAAAATTCACACCGGCTGGACCGTGATCGACGAATTCGCCGCCCGCTTCGTCTATTTCTTCGCCGGCTACTGGCTCGCTTCCTATGTCTTCGTGCTTGCCCGCCAGGTGCAGGAACATCCGCGCCTCGCCATCGGCGGGCTCGCCGTCTGGTCGCTCGCGAACGGTGCGCTGGTCGCGGCCGGCGTGTCGCTACTTCCCGGCGTCTCGCTCTTCCTCGGCGGCATCGGTGCGCTCGCGGTGGTGAGCTTCTCGGCCTTGCTCGCGAAGACCCGGCTCCTCGACCCGCTCCGCTACGGCGGCGAACATTCGCTCGTCGTTTATCTCGCCTTCTTCCTGCCGATGGCGGCGACGCGCACGGCGCTCCTGAAGACCGGCATCGTTTCCGATCTCGGCACGCTCGCGCTGATCGTCACGGCCGTCGCCGCGGTCACGCCGCTCGTATTCCACGGATGGGTGCGCGGGACCTGGGCGTCGTTCCTGTTCCGGCGCCCGAATGCGTTGCGGCTCGATAGCCGCCCCGCCTATCTGCAGCCCGCCGAATAAGCCCGGTTCCACCACTTTTTCTGCGCAGAATTCGCCGGCGGGGTTGTTTCCGGGGGCCCAGTTCGGCATCGTGCGGCCATGCCGCCGAAAGCGAAAGCCGCGCCCGCAGCCACGAAAAGTAAGCGCGACCACGTCTTCCTGGTCGACGGCTCGTCCTATATTTTCCGCGCCTATTTCGCGATGTTCAAAGCCGCGCAAAGTCGCGGCAAGGCGTTCACGCGCTCCGACGGGCTGCCGGTCGGCGCGGTGATGACCTTTTGCAACATGCTGTGGAAGCTCCTGCGCGACGGGCTCGAGGGCGTGAAGCCCACCCATGTCGGCGTCGTGTTCGACTATTCCGGCGAGACCTTCCGCAACGAAATCTATGCCGCCTACAAGGCGACCCGCGACGATCCGCCGGAAGAACTGATCCCGCAATTCCCCCTCATGCGCGACGCCGTGAAGGCGTTCGGCCTCACGCCGATCGAGGAGAAAGGCTTCGAGGCCGACGACCTGATCGCCACCTATGCGCGCTCGGCGCTCGCCGAGGGCGCCGACGTCACCATCGTCGCCGGCGACAAGGACCTGATGCAGCTCATCCGGCCGGGGGTCGCCATGTACGACCCGATGCCGGGGCGCGAGCGCTGGATCGGGCCGAAGGAAGTGCAGGAAAAATTCGGCGTCGGCCCCGACAAAGTCGCCGAGGTGCAATCGCTCGCGGGCGATTCCACCGACAACGTGCCGGGCGTGCCCGGCATCGGCATCAAGACCGCGGCCACCTTGATCCTGGAATACGGCGACCTCGAAACGCTGCTGTTTCGCGCGGGCGAAATCAAGCAGGAGAAGCGGCGCCAGTCGCTGATCGAATTCGCCGAACAGGCGCGCATCTCGAAGAAGCTGGTGCTGCTCGACGACCAGGCGCCGGTGCACATTCCGCTCAAGGAACTTCACATCGACGGCGTCGATCCCAAGCGCCTCGTCGCGTTTCTCAAGGCGATGGAGTTCACCACCTTGACCAAGCGCGTGGCGGAGGCGGGCGGCCTCGACGCCGAAGCGATCGAAGCCGACGCGCAGCTCGCGCCGGGCGGCAGCAAGGTCGCGGCGCTCAAGGCGAAAGGCCGCGCCGAGATCGAAGGCGCGGAAGCGCCGGAAAAATCTTCGCGGTTCGATGTCGCACCTGCGCCCGCGCCCGCGGCGAAAGAGGGAGAGCTCACGCCGGCTTCGCTCGTCGCCGCGCGCTCGAAGGAAGCGCACGCGAAGTTCGACCGCGCGCGCTACGAGACCGTCACCGACCCCGCCCGTCTCGAATTCTGGCTCGCCAAGGCGGCCGAGCTCGGCGTGGTCGCGGTCGATACCGAAACCACCTCGCTCGACGCCATGCAATGCGAGCTGTGCGGCGTCTCGCTTTCGGTGGCGCCGAACGAGGCCTGCTACATCCCGCTCGGGCACCGCCTATCGGACGATCTCCTGGCCGGCGGCGGCCTCGTCGCGGGGCAGATCCCGATCAAGGAGGCTCTCGCGCGGCTGAAGACGCTCTTGGAAAATCCGGCGGTGCTCAAGGTCGGACAGAATCTCAAATACGACTACCTCGTGCTTTCGCGCCACGGCATCGAGATCGCGCCGTTCGACGACACGATGCTGATGTCCTACGCACTCGATGCCGGCAAGAACAGCCACGGCATGGACGCGCTTTCGGAGAAGCATCTCGGCCACAAGCCGATCGGCTATCACGACGTCACCGGCAAGGGAAAAGGCTCGGTCTGTTTCGACCGCGTCGACCTCGCGCGCGCCACCGAATACGCCGCCGAGGACGCCGACGTGACGCTCCGGCTGTGGCGCCTGTTCAAGGCGCGGCTCGTCGCCGAGGGAATGGATACGGTCTACGAGACGCTCGAGCGGCCGCTGATGCCCGTGCTCGCGCGCATGGAGCGCCGCGGCATTTCGATCGACCGCACGCTACTCGCCAGGCTCTCGGGCGAATTCGCGCAAACGGCGGCGCGCGCCGAGCAGGAAATCGCCGCGCTCGCGGGCGAGGGCTTCAACCCCGGCAGCGCCAAGCAGCTCGGCGACATCCTGTTCGGCAAGATGCAATTGCCGGGCGGCACCAAGACCGCGACCGGCGCCTGGTCGACGCGCGCGAACGTGCTCGAGGACCTTGCCGAGGAAGGCCACGAACTGCCGAAAAAGATCCTCGAATGGCGCTCGCTGACGAAACTGAAGTCGACCTATACCGACGCGCTGCCAACCTTCGTCAATCCAGAGACCCACCGCGTGCATACGTCCTACGCGCTTGCCTCGACGCCGACGGGGCGGCTTTCGTCGTCCGATCCAAACCTGCAGAACATTCCGATCCGCACCGAGGAAGGGCGGAAAATCCGCCGCGCCTTCGTCGCCGAGAAAGGCATGAAGCTCGTCTCCGCCGACTATTCGCAGATCGAACTCAGGTTGCTGGCCGAAATCGCCGACATCCCGCAATTGAAGCAGGCCTTCAGCGAGGAGCTCGACATTCACGCCATGACCGCCTCCGAGATGTTCGGCGTGCCGATCAAGGGCATGCCCGCGGACGTTCGCCGCCGCGCCAAGGCGATCAACTTCGGCATCATCTACGGGATTTCCGCCTTCGGGCTCGCCAACCAGCTCGGCATTCCGCGCGAGGAGGCGGGCGCCTACATCAAGAAATATTTCGAGCGCTTCCCGGGCATTCGCGAATACATGGAAGAGACGAAGGCGTACTGCAAAAAACACGGCTATGTGACGACGCTGTTCGGCCGCCGCTGCCATTATCCCTCGATCAACGACAACAACCCCTCGATGCGCGGCTTCATGGAGCGCGCGGCGATCAACGCGCGGCTGCAAGGCACCGCCGCCGACATCATCCGGCGCGCGATGATCCGCATGGAGGGCGCGCTGGCGAAGGCGAAGCTATCCGCCCGGATGCTATTGCAGGTGCACGACGAACTCGTGTTCGAGGTGCCGGAGAAAGAAGTGGAAAAGACGCTCCCGATCGTCGCCCGGGTGATGGTCGAGGCGCCGCTGCCGGCGGTATCGCTCACGGTGCCGTTGCATGTGGACGCCCGCGCCGCCGATAACTGGGATGAAGCGCATTGATTCGCCGCAGGGAACACCGATGAGCAAGCCATCGCTCTCAACCGCCGCCAAATCCGCAGGCGCCCGACCCACCGCCGACCCCAAAGCGGCGCGCGCGCGGCTCCGCGACATCATCGAGAAGCGCTCCTTCGGCCGCGGCGAGATCACGCTCGTCTCCGGCCGCAAGAGCGATTTCTATTTCAACCTGAAGCCCACGATGCTCGACGCCGAGGGCGCGCTGCTGCTTGCCGAGCTTACGCTCGATGCGCTGGCACCGGAGGAGCTCGACTATATCGGCGGCCTGGAGATGGGCGCGGTGCCGATCGCGAGCGCGGTGGCGGCATTGAGCGCGTTGCGCGGCAATCCGCTGCATGCGTTTTTCGTGCGCAAGAAGCCGAAGGAGCACGGCGCCAAGCTTATGATCGAGGGCCTCGCCAAGGACGAATCGCTGGCGGGAAAACGCGTCGCCGTGATCGAGGACGTCACCACCACCGGCGGCTCGGCCATGAAGGCGGTGGAGACGGTGCAGGAGGCGGGCGCGGAGGTCGCGCTCGTCTTCACCATGGTCGACCGCCAGGAAGGGGCGGCCGAGGCTATCGCTGCGGCCGGCCATCGCTTCCGGGCGCTGTTTTCGGCGGAAGAATTCCTGCGGCGGGGATAGCGCCCGTTTTCGCCTTTCACCGCACTTCTTCAGAAAATATTTACTGCAACTTTTTCTTCCGGCCGGCGTTAAGTCCGCAGCCGTGGGAAAGGGCTATGGTGCACGCGTCCAGCAGGGAAGCCGCAAAGTGTCTCGTATCGCTCATTGGCGTTTCGCGCTCATATTCGCGCTCGCGCTTGTTCCGGCAACGGCGCAAGCGGAAGGCGGGTTCTTCGGCGCGATTCTGAACCTCTTCGGCGGCGGCCGGCCGCCGGCGCAGGAGCAGGCCGCGCCTCCGCCGCAGCCGGTGCCCTCGGCTTCGAATCCGCTCGATTTTCCCGGCCTCAATAGTCAACCGGTGCCGCCGAGCCATGGCGGCCCGCAGGTCGTCTATTGCGTGCGAACCTGCGACGGCCGCTATTTCCCGCTGCCCAAGAACGCGGGTGGCGCGAACTCGACGCCGGCCAAGATTTGCAGCGCGCTCTGCCCGACGGCGGAGACGAAAATCTACTCCGGCAGTAATATCGAAACCGCCGCCGCCGCCGACGGCAGCCGGTACTCGAACTTGAAGAACGCCTTCGTCTATCGCGCGCGGCTGATCGAGGGCTGCAGCTGCAATGGCGGCGGCGGCGCCGGCAATGCCGCGATCGATATTTCGGCCGATCCCACCTTGCGGCCCGGCGACATCGTGGTGACGGGGAACGGGCCGATGATGTTCAAGGGCGGCAAGGGCGGAACGCACCAGCGAAGCGACTTCGCGCCGGCCGCCGACGGCGCGCGGCTGTCGGCGAAGATGCGCGACAAGGTGACGGCGATCAAAGTCGCAAGACCCGGCGGCGAGCCGGTCGCGAGCCCCTTGGACGCAGCTCCTGTCGCGACGAGCGAGCCGGTCTCTCCCGCGGCAAAGGCGGCGCAAATTTTCGACTTCAAGGATTTCGACGCCGCCGAGCTCCGGGGCTCGACGGCGATGGGCTACAACGGGCAGCAGTAAAGCCGCACGTTCCCCGTCATTCCGCCGCGATGCGGACCTCGGGCGCGGCCTTCAGCACATCGACGCCGACGTGCGGCTCGAACTTGACGAAATTTTCCTGGAACATCGTCACGAGCCTGCGCGCCATCGCATCGAACTCGGCCTTGTCGCGCCAGGTCTTGGACGGATAGAGCAAATGCGGCTCCACGCCCGGCACCGAGGTCGGCACCGCGAAGCCGAAATAGGGATCGGTGCGGAAACTCGCGCTCTTGAGCGAGCC
>JBGPVT010000013.1:0-18853 GCA_041491825.1 Xanthobacteraceae bacterium
AGGGCCGGGCCGACGCTCTAAGGCAAACGCCATGAAGACGTTCCTGCTTCGCCTTTTCACCTGGTGGAACGGCCAGACCTTCGGCACGCAGCTGTGGACCTGGCTCTACGGCGAATTCGTCGGCGAGGACGAATTCGGCAATCGTTACTACCGCACGCGCGGCGGCAAGATCGATCCTGGCTTCGGCTTCCAGCGGCGCTGGGTGATCTATAACGGCGTCGCCGAAGCCTCGCGCGTGCCGCCGTCATGGCACGGCTGGCTGCACCACACGGTCGACGTGCCGCCCACGCAAGAGAACTACGAGCCGCGCGAGTGGCAGAAGCCGCACCGGCCGAATCTCACCGGCACGCCCAACGCCTACCGGCCCTCGGGCTCGACGCTGAAGTCCGGCCGCCGCCCGCCCGCCACCGGCGATTACAAGGCATGGAAGCCGGGCGAATAAGTTCGCCATGAAGCGGCATCTTTATCGCGCCGCATTGCATTGGGACGCGGGCGCGGGGCCGGGCACCGAATCCTTCAAATCCTATTCGCGCGAGCACCGCATCAAAACCGAGGGCAAGCCGGAGATTGTCGCCACGTCCGGCTTTCACGGCTCGGCGCATTACAATCCCGAGGAGCTGCTGGTCGCCTCACTCTCCTCCTGCCACATGCTCTGGTATCTGCACCTATGCTCGCAGAACGGCATCGTCGTCACGCGCTACGCCGACGCGGCCGAGGGCACGATGATCGAGGATGAATCGATCGGCGGAAAGTTCGAGCGCGCCGTGCTGCGGCCGCGCGTGACGATCGCACGCGGCGACAAGGAGAAAGCCAAGGCGCTTCATCACGAAGCGCATCGGCTTTGCTTCATCGCCAATTCCGTGAACTTCCCGGTCGATTGCGAGCCTATGATCGAAACGGCGTAACCCGCGACGAGCTAGCGGTAATAGCGGGGCGTGCTCTCTCTGCCGAGCTCGGGGTTCCGCATGCACCACTCGCCATTCGCGGTTCGCGAAGCCATGCATTGCTCGTAGGTCGCGTAGTAGCACCGGAAAACGTCGCCGCCGCGTCCCTCGTTCATGTTCAGGCACCATTGCTCGTAGGGCCGCACCGGGCGGGCTTCCGCCGCGGCGAGTGTCGTCAGCAAGGTCGCCGCTACGGCTCCCATCATCACGAAGATTTTCATGGGTGTGTCCTCCAGTTTGTCGGAACTTTTTCCCGTTCGCGGAAGGCGAGGATCGGATTGAGCATGCAGCGATCGTTCGGCGCGGTCTTCGATGCGACGCATTGGGCGAACGTCTCGAACATGCATTGCGGCGGTCCCGCCGGTCCGCCTTGCTCCGCCATTTCGATGCAATAGCGCTCGTTGGCGCGCGGCTCCGCCGTGCCGGACGCGGCAAGGCTCAAGGCAACCATCGCTCCGGCCAGAATAGCGGCCTTCATCGTGGCCTCCGGCATCCTCATAACGCCTACCCCGCCCGATTGGTTCTTATTCGGTCGCGGCAGGCGTGACGACGCCCCTCACATCACAACCACGCGAGTGCCGATCGGCGTGCGCAGGTAAAGATCGGCGACTTCCTCGTTCAGCAAGCGGATGCAGCCCGAGGACACATTTTTCCCGATGGTCCACGGCTCGCGCGTGCCGTGAATGCGGAAGAGCGTATCGCGTTTGCCGTCGAAAAGATAAAGCGCGCGCGCGCCGAGCGGATTGTCCGGCCCGCCCGGCATTACTTCCGGCAGCTCCGGCTGGCGCAAGATCATTTCCTTCGGCGGGTGCCAATCGGGCCACTCCGCCTTGCGGCCGACAGTGGCATTACCTTGCCAGGCGAAGCCCTCGCGCCCGGTGCCGACGCCGTAGCGGATGGCGGTGTTTCCCTCGCGCAGGAGATAGAGAAAATGCTGACGCGGGTCGATCACGATCGTGCCCGGTTGCTCGTGGTGCGTGAAGTTCACAAGCTGGCGGCGGAACTCGGGATCGACCTTGTCCATATTTACCCGCCGGATGAGAAAGCGCCCGTCGGGAATCGAGGCGTTGGTGTACCACTCAGCGGCGTCACCCTCCTCGGGCTGCGGATCCGCGTGCTGGCTAGGTCCGGGTTGCTGGCCGTATCCGGGCGCAGGCTGCCCCGGCGGCGGGCCGCCCGGGCCGACTTGCTGCGGTGGCATCATGCGCTCGCCCGGGTAGCCGGGCGGCGGGTAGGGCTGGCCGGCGCCAGGCGGCGGATAGGGTTGGCCAGGCGGCGGTGGATAGGGCTGGCCGGGATAAGGCTGCGGCGGGTAGGGCTGGCCCGGATAGGGCGCCTGCGGCGGGTAAGCGGGATAGCCTTGCGCGCGCGCGGCCGCGGGCGCCGCGATCAGCGCCGCGGCGGCCGTGAGAAAGCGGCGGCGGGAAAGCTTCGAAGGGTTCAAGGGGTTCAGACTCGCTTGCGGGCGCCTCGCCGCGGCAATGGGTAACGCTCTTCCGCCTATCTGGTTCCGAATTGCGCCATTCCAAGGGCGGTCGCGGAATCGGTTGCTTGTCCGCCTTTCAGCCGAGCACCACCACCCGCGTTCCGACCGGCGTGCGCAGATAAAGATCGGCGACTTCCTCGTTCAACATGCGGATGCAGCCCGAGGACACGTTGGTGCCGATGGTCCACGGCTCCTTGGTGCCGTGGATGCGGAACAGCGTGTCGCGATTGCCGTCGTAAAGATACATGGCGCGCGCGCCGAGCGGATTGTCGGGCCCGCCGGGCATCACCTCCGGTAGCTCCGGCTGGCGTAAGATCATTTCCTTTGGCGGATGCCAGTCCGGCCATTCGGCCTTGCGCGCGATCTGAGCACGGCCGTTCCAGCCAAAACCTTGCCGTCCGGTTCCGACGCCGTAGCGCACCGCGGTCCGCCCCTCGCGCACCGAATAGAGAAAATGCTGCACGGGATCGATCACGATCGTTCCCGGCGTCTCGTCGAAGTCGACCCGCACGAGCTGGCGGCGGAAGTCGGGATCGAGCTTTTCGAAATTGACCCGCCGGATGAAGAATCTTCCGTCCGGGATCTGGCCGACATACCACTCGGCCGGATCGATAGCCTCGTCCGATTCGACGCCGTAGCCGACATTAGGCTCGATCTGGACGCCGAACATTGCTTCCTGCGCGCGCGCGCCGGACGCGGTGAGCGCGGCGGCGGCACCGATGAGGAAGCGGCGGCGGGATAAGAGCGGGTTGGCCATTTTAGGCGGTCGGATCCTCGACGGGCATGAGCGATGCAGCCGAATTTGGGCATATTTGGTTCGCTTGGCCAAGACGGAAGGCATGCCTTGTTTATTGCGCCCTTTCACCGCCGTATTTTGCGTGATAACGAGCCCTTGGCGGGCGATGCATCGGCCGCCCCGCCATCCATTCATGCAATTTCGCAAGCTCCCGCCGCTCCTTGTCCTCGCCGCGATCGTAACCGCGATTCCGGCCGCCGCACAATTTTATCCGCCGCGGCCGCCGCGCGATGTTGATACCCCCGGCGATCAGCCGCCGCCGCAACAGTATCCGCAACAATACCCGCCGCAGCAATATCCGCGGCAGTACCCGCAGCAATATCCGCAACCCTATCCGCCGCAGGGTGGCGGCGTTCAATCGGCGCCGCTGCCGCCGCCGCCGGGAGCGAGCCAGTCTTTGCCGCCGCCGGGTCCGCAACGCATGCCCGCGCAAAAAGGCGCGCCCGGCACGACCACCATCCCCGATCCGAACGCTTTACCGCCGCCGGGACAGAAGGCGAAGCAGAAGGCCGCCAAGCAGCCGCCGCCCGATCAGCCGGGCCAGCCCGAGGCCGCCGAGGTGCCGGTGCAGCAGGAGCCGATCCGCCGCATCTCGAATCCGACCGCCGCGTTCTCCGGCCTCGACAAGATCACCGGCCGGATCATCACCTTCGAGGTCGCGATGGACGAGACCGTGCAGTTCGGCGCGCTGCAGGTGACGCCGCACGCCTGCTACACCCGCGCGGCGACCGAAATCCAGAACACCTCGAGCTTCGTCGACGTCGACGAAATCACGCTGCAGGGCGACATCAAGCGCATTTTCACCGGCTGGATGTTCGCGAATTCGCCGGGCCTGCATGGGGTCGAACACCCGATCTACGACGTCTGGGTGACCGACTGCAAAACGACGCCGCCCGCGATGGCGGCGTCCGGCGGGAAAAAATAGAAATTCGCCTCGCCATCGAGCGCCTCTTCGAGCAGCTGGTGATATTCTTCACGCTCGACCTCGACGGCGCCGAAGTTTTCGAGGTGCTTGGTCAGGAACTGGGCATCGAGCAGGCGGTAGCCGCCAAGCTTGAGACGCGCAACGAGGTGGACGAGCGCGACCTTCGAAGCGTCGCGCTCGAAACGAAACATGCTCTCGCCGAAGAACGCGCGGCCGATCGACACGCCATAGAGCCCGCCTACGAGCCGCCCCTCGCGCCGGGCCTCGACGGTGTGGCAATGCCCGCGGCGGAAGAGTTCGCCGTAAAGGCGGCGGATGCGGCCGTTGATCCAGGTCTTGCCGCGGCCGGGCGCGGGCGCGGCACAAGCGTCGATCACCGCCTCGAAGTCACGGTCGATCGCGATCTCGAAGCGGTCGGAGCGTACGGTGCGTGCGAGCCGCCGCGGAACATGAAAGCCGTCGAGCGGGATGACGCCGCGCTGCTCGGGCTCGATCCAGTAGAGGCTCGGATCCTCGGCGCTCTCCGCCATCGGAAAGATGCCGCAGGCATAGGCCTTGAGCAGCACCTCGGGCGTGATTTCCACAAAGGATTCGGCCGGGCGGGTCATGGGTCTATCTTGCAATGTTCGTGCAAGATTTTCCATAAGCGCGACGGATACGAACGATTCGAGCCAATATTAACCGTTTGGTACTCAAGACTTGAGATATCTATCTAACTCTAGATTGCCGGAAAACATGAACGACAAGACCCGCGAATTTGTCACGACCACCGACGCGCCGCCGTTGAACGCGCCCGGTCTGGTGCCGGAGCTGCCCGCCGATGCGTTTGCTGCGGCGGTGCGGGCGGTCTGCGTCGTCGTCGATGACGAGCCCGGCATTCAGAACATCGTTGTCGGCGCCGCTGCTGCCCTCGGCTGTCAGGTTGCGCGCTTTCGCAGCGCCGACAAAGCGCTCGAGGCGATCGAAAAACTAAAACCAACGCTCTTGTTTCTCGACGTTTCGCTCGAAGGCTCGGACGCGATCGACGTCATTCGCGGTCTCGGCGCGTCCGGGTTTACCGGCACGGTCCAACTGATGAGCGGAAGGAATGCGCAGACCATGGAAGAGGTCAGGCGCGTCGGCGAGCGCTATTCGCTGACGATGCTGCCGCCGCTGCGAAAACCCTTTCGGCTGGAGGCGGTGCGGACCATTGTAAGGCAACACCTTGCCGCTCCGGCGCAAAAGATCGAGACGGCCGTCGCGAAGGTTGCGCCGGAGCCATCGCTCCCGGGCCGCGTCGATTTGGAAGCGATACTCCGCAAGAATTGGCTCGAGTTATGGTACCAGCCGAAGATCGACCTCAAGGAAATGCGGTTTGCCGGAGCCGAGGGACTGGTTCGCTGCCGTCATCCTGAAAAGGGAATCGTTCCGCCGGCAGCGTTCCTGCCCGATGCCGACGAGAACAGCCTCATGCGGCTCACCGAAATGGTGCTGCGCACCGCGCTCGCCGACTGGGCGAAGTTCGCGCAGATCGGATTTCCGTTCAGGCTCGCGATCAACGTGCCGGTCAATGTTTTGGTGAAATTGCCGATCCACGCGCTCGTCCGGGAGCTCAGGCCGAAAAGTGAAAATTGGCCGGGAATCATTTTGGAGATCACGGAAGACCAGGTTGTCCGTGACATTCCGCTGGTGCACGAGATCGCCACGCAACTTCGCATCCACGACATCGTGCTCGCCATCGA
Source organism: Xanthobacteraceae bacterium (assembly GCA_041491825.1). Lineage (GTDB taxonomy): Bacteria > Pseudomonadota > Alphaproteobacteria > Rhizobiales > Xanthobacteraceae > Palsa-892. The sequence goes on from JBGPVT010000013.1 coordinate 5,873, forward strand.
CGATTTCGGCACCGGCTATTCGCACCTGGCGAGGCTCAAGGAGTTGCCATTCGCGGAATTGAAGCTTGATCGCAGCCTGGTGACGAATTGCGGCAGCGAGAAAGATAAAGCCCTGGTTTGTCAGGCCGCGATCGAGCTCGCGCACCGTTTTGGGGCGACAGCGGTCGCGGAGGGAATCGAAAATGTCTCCGAGCTGAAAGCGCTCCGTCAAATGGGCTGCGACATGGGTCAAGGATTTCTGTTCGCGAAGCCGATGCCGAGGGACAAGCTGCTTTCCTTGCTCGTCGACCACGCGGCAAGCCAATAGCCGGCGTTCTGCAACGGCCGTTTCAACTTTCGTGATTAGACCGTGCGGAACCGCACGCCGATCTCCTGCGCGCCGCGCCAGGCGATCTTGCAGCGGCGCTTCGCCGTGCCGCGCGCCGACAGGAGCAGGACGAATTCTTCCGGCAGCTCTTTCGGCGCTTCGATCCTGAGCTTCGCGCCGACCGCTGAAATGTCGTCGATGACGCAATCGCGCTTCAGCGCGCCGTCGAAGGAAACGATCGAGGCGCCATAGCTGAGCGGGCGCCGTTTGCTCTTGCGTCTTTCCCGCATCATGTTCGAACGTCCGAGGCTGCCATGCCCTAAAACCGCCGGCGACAGGAGCTTCCCGGAAAATGCTTGCAACCCGGTTAAGGCGCCGCTCGCGCCCGCAATCCCGGGGATTGGCCGGCGGCGAGAGGCCTTAGCCGCTCAAGCCGCCCTCCGCCAGGAAGCGTTCGAGCCAGTGGATGTTATAGTTTCCGTCGGCGATGTCGGGATTGCGCACGAGCGTACGGAACAGCGGGATCGTGGTCTCGATGCCGTCCACCACGTATTCGTCGAGGGCGCGCCGGATGCGCATCAGACACTCGTTGCGGTTCCGGCCGTGCACGATCAGCTTGCCGACAAGCGAGTCGTAATAGGGTGGGATCGTGTAGCCCTGATAGACGGCGGAATCGACGCGCACGCCGAGCCCGCCCGGCGGATGATAATGGTTGATGCGACCGGGCGAGGGGCGGAAGGTTTCGGGGTTTTCCGCGTTAATCCGGCATTCGATGGCGTGGCCCTGGAAGGTGATGTCCTTCTGCGCGAAGCCGATCGCGCCGCCGGCGGCGATCCTGATCTGCTCGTTGACGAGATCGATGCCGGTGATCATTTCGGTCACCGGATGCTCGACCTGGATGCGCGTGTTCATCTCGATGAAATAGAACTCGCCGTTCTCGTAGAGGAACTCGACGGTGCCGGCGCTGAGATATTTCAGCTCGCGCATCGCGTTCGCGACGGTTTCGCCGATCTTGGCGCGCTGTTCGGCGTTGAGCGCGGGCGAGGGGCTCTCCTCGAGCACTTTCTGATGGCGGCGCTGCAGCGAGCAATCCCGCTCGCCGAGATGTACGGCGCCGCCCTTGCCGTCGCCGAGCACTTGAATTTCGATATGGCGGGGCGTGGCGAGAAATTTTTCGAGATACACGGCGTCGTCGCCGAATGCGGCCTTCGCCTCGGCGCGCGCCGTCGAAAGCGCTTCGGAAAGCTCGGCTTCCGAGCGCGCGACCTTCATGCCGCGCCCGCCGCCGCCGGCCGCGGCCTTGATCAACACGGGAAAGCCGATGCCGCGCGCGAGCCGTTCCGCTTCCTTGTCCGAGGAAACGCCGCCCTCCGAGCCCGGCACCACCGGGATGCCGAGCTTCTTCGCCGTGCGCTTGGCCTCGATCTTGTCGCCCATCAGCCGGATGTGTTTCGGCGACGGCCCGATGAAGCTGACATTGTGCTCGGCGAGGATTTCGGCGAAGCGCGCGTTTTCGGCAAGAAAGCCGTAGCCCGGATGCACCGCGTCGGCGCCGGTGATCTCGCAGGCGGCGAGCAGCGCGGGAATGTTGAGGTAGCTGTCGCGCGCCGGCGGCGGACCGATGCACACGCTCTCGTCGGCGAGCCGCACGTGCATCGCGTCGGAATCGGCGGTCGAGTGTACCGCCACCGTCGCGATCCCGAGCTCCTTGCAGGCGCGCAGGATGCGCAGCGCGATCTCGCCTCGGTTCGCGATCAGGATTTTATCGAACAAAGCGTTTCCTTCAAAGATCGCTACTCGATGATCAAGAGCGGTTCGCCGAATTCCACCGGCTGTCCGTCTTCGATCATAATCTTGGTGACCGTGCCCGCGCGCGGTGCCGCGATCGCGTTCATGGTCTTCATCGCCTCGATGATGAGCAACGTCTCGCCCTCGCGCACCTGCGCCCCTTCCTCGACGAAAGGCTTCGTTCCCGGCTGCGGCGAGCGATAGGCGGTGCCGACCATCGGCGAGCTGACCGTTCCGGGATGTTTGGCGGGATCGGCCGCGGGCTTTAGCGCGGCCGCGACCGGCGCGTGCGCCGCCGCGGCATGATGCACGATACCGCCGCCGCCGCGCGCGACGCGCACGCGCTGGTCGCCTCTCTGCACCTCGATTTCGGTGAGCCTGTTCTCCTCGAGCAGCCGCGACAATTCGCGCACGAGTTCCGGATCGACTTCGATCTTGCGCCTGAACATGAAAAATCCCGCGAAGCCCGCGCCTCGTTACTTTTTGCCCAACTACTTCTTGCCCAACAGCGCCGCCAACCCCGCGATCGCGAGGGCGTAGCCCTCCGCGCCGAAGCCGCAGATCACGGCACGGGCGGCTTTGGAGATATAGGAATGGTGCCGGAAGCTTTCACGTGCGTGGATGTTGCTGATGTGAACCTCGACGGTCGGCAGCTTCACCGCCAGGAGCGCGTCCAGGATCGCGATCGAGGTGGTGGTGTAGCCCGCGGCGTTGATCACGATGCCCGCCGCCTTGTTTTTCCCCGCCTCCTGAATCCAATCGACGAGTTCGCCCTCGCGGTTGGACTGCCGGAATTCGATGGCATAGCCGTGCCGCTTCGCGGCCTCGGCGCATAGCTTCTCGATGTCGGCGAGCGTCGCGCGCCCGTATGTTTCGGGCTCACGCGTGCCGAGCAGGTTCAGGTTTGGCCCGTTGATGACGTAAATCGTGCCTGGCATGGGAGACTAGGGAATCGATCATCGCCGCCCGGAATGGCCGGCGAGCCGTCCCTTATAGAAAGACGAGGGGCGGAGGGAAAGCCTCTCCGCCCCGGTCTTCGCGCTTGCAATTAACGCAAATTCGCAATTTGTCTCAGCGGCTTCAGCACGTTGCCTTGCCGCATTTGCGCGCCGCGTCGATTTTGCCCTTGAGCGCGTCGTAGCCCTGGGCGCCGATCACCAACTCGTCGGCGATCACGAAGGTCGGCGTGCCGTTCAGGCCCAATGACTCGGCGAGTTTCGTGCTTTCCTTCAGCGTCTCGGCGATTTCCGGGCTCTGCAGATCCTTTTCGATCCGCGCCATGTCGAAGCCCGCGTCCTTGGCGGCTGCTAGCGCACGCTCCTTGTTGGCCTCGCCGCGGCCGCCCAAGAGCCGGCGGTGGAACTCGATATACTTGCCGCCCTTGTCCTGCATGCGCACGGCGATTGCGACCTTCGCTGCGTCGACGGAGCCCGGGCCGAGCACCGGAAATTCCTTGAACACCACCTTCAGCTTGGGGTCGTCCTTGGTGAGCTGCATCACGTCCAGCATCGCGCGCTTGCAGTAGCCGCAGTTGTAATCGAAGAATTCGACGAGCGTGACGTCGCCCTGCGGGTTGCCGAACGTGGGGCCGCGCGCCGATTCGAAGATGAGCTTGGCGTTTGAGGAGATCGCCTGCCGCTGCTTGTTCTGCTCTTCTTGCGACTGGCGTTTTTCCAGCACGTCGAGCGCGTCGCGCAGCACCTCCGGATTCTTCAGAAGGTAGTCGCGGACGATCGCCTCGATCTCGGGGCGGTCCTTGTCCGTCAGCGCACTGGCGGGCGCCGCCGAAAACAAAAATCCGAACGCGGCGGCGGCGGCGGCGGAGCGCAGCGGAAAGCGGGAAGCGGGCATCGAGGATTCTCCTGAAACGAAGCTCAGTTCTGGCTGATCTTCGGCGGCTTGAAGTTAACGATATCGTCGGCCTTAAGCCAGCCGGAGGAACCGGTGGCAAAGGCGCGTTGCGCGCGCGCGGCGAGCTGCCGCGCGGTCTTGAAGTCGCCTTCGTTGAAGGCGGCCTGCGCCGAGGAAAGATCGGCGTTGGGCTGGTCGCCCTTCTGCCCGAAGGCCATCGCCAAGACCCGATAGCCGATCGAGGCTTCCGGCTCTTTTTGCAAGGCGATGCGAAGTTCGGGGATCGCCTGCTCGGCGAGCGCGCGGTCGCCCGACTGCACGAGCGCCTGGCCCAAGAGCATGCGGATCAGGGAGTTGCCGTTGGAAAGCTGCACGGCCTGGCGGAGCGGCGCGATCGCCTCGCGCGCCTTTCCCGCCTCCAGGAGCGCCTGTCCCTTCAACTCGTGGAAGTACGGGTTGTTCGGCTGCGAGGCGATCAGGGAATCGATGTTCGCGATTGCCTCGCGCGGATTGCCGAAGCGGTAATAGGCGATGGCGCGGGCGTAGCGCGCGGGCAGCGAATTGTTCGACTGCGGATAGCGCCGCAGGATCGAGTCGAGCCGGTCGGTGAAGCCATAGAGCTTCGCGCGCATCATGTCGTGGCGCGCCTGCAGCTCCGGCGGGTCGACCTTGTTGAAGTAGGGGCTTTCCTGCGCGATCGCCTGCAACGACGCGATGCGCTCGCGCGGCATCGGATGCGACAGGAGATAGGGGTCCATCGAGCGCGAGATGAACAGCGTGTCGTTGGCGAAGCGCTCGAAGGTCTCGAGCATCCCCTTCGGCGACTGGCCGGTCATGTTCAGGAACTTCACGCCGGCCCGGTCGGCCGATTCCTCCTGCCCGCGCGCATAGGCGAGCAAGGTGCGGCGGATCGTTTCTTGCGGCGCCAGCAGGACGCCGGGCGCCGCCTGCGCCATCGAGCTGTCGCGCGATTGCGAGCCCGCCACCACGGCGCCGGCCGAAAGAATCATGGCGATGATGGCCGCCGTTTGAGCGGTTGCGAGCTGCTCGCGCATGCGCGCGAGGTGGCCGCCGGCGATATGGCCGCTCTCGTGCGCGAGCACGCCGATGATCTGGTTCGGCGTCGTCGAATCGGTGAGCGCGCCGACAAAGACGAAGATACGGCGGCCGTCGGCGACGAAGGCGTTGAAGGCGCGGTCGTTGAGGATCACGACCTGGACGTTCTGCGCCGTAAGCCCGGCCGCCTTCAGGACCGGCCGCGTATAGTCGCGCAGCAATTCCTCGATCTCGGCGTCGCGGATGACGCTGGGCATGGCCCCTTGGGCGAGCGCGACGCGGCTAGCGCCCGGAAACTGGCCAAGGAAAAACGCGGCCCCCGCGAACAGCGAGATGGCGTGCCGCCATGCGGCTCTCCGTCCGCCGACGGCGCGCACTTTTCTCGCGCGGCACGGCCTGCTAGCTCTTCGGTTCCGGCGCATTCGACTAGGGCCCGCGTTTGTCAGGGATCGCCGACCCTGGCAGGGCAAGCTAGGGGCGGGCGGCAACAGGGTCAACGCGGTCCCGATCACGAAGCGATGAGCGGGGCCGCCGCGCGAAAGAGCGCGAGGAATGCGGCGGCAAAGGGGCGCGGGTTGCCAAGAAAACCAATAGTGAAAACCAATAATGAAAATGAATAAAGCGCAACCTTTGAAACCCGCCGCGACCGCTGCCGCCAAGGCATGGCTTTCGCCATCCCGCCGCAGCGGCGTGCCGCCTTTCATGGTGATGGACGTGATGGCGGCGGCGGCGCGGATCGAAGAGGCGGGCGGCCGGGTCGTGCACATGGAGGTGGGCCAACCCGCCGCACCCGCGCCCTCGACGGCGATCGCGGCGGCGAAGGCGGCGCTCGAGGGAGGCCGCATCGGCTATACCGAGGCGCTCGGCATTCCTTCCTTGCGCGCGCGCATTTCCCGCCACTATGCCGAGAGCTACGGCGCCCGCGTCGATCCCGCGCGCATCGTGGTGACGACGGGATCGTCGGCCGGATTCGTTCTTGCCTTTCTCGCGTTGTTCGAGCCGGGCGACCGCGTCGCGGTCGCCGAGCCCGGCTATCCGCCCTACCGCCATATCCTGACGGCGCTCGGCTGCGAGCCGGTGCCGGTGCCGATTTCCGCCGCGACGCGCTGGGCGCTCACGGTCGAGGCGGTCATGGCGGCGCACCGGCAAAAGCCGCTCAAAGGCGTCTTGGCCGCGAGCCCCGCCAATCCGACCGGAACGATGCTGGACGCAGCCCACCTTGCCGCACTCGTGCGCGCTTGCGAGGCGGCCGGCATCAAGTTCATTTCCGACGAGATTTATCACGGCCTCGATTATGCGTTTGCCGCCGAGACCGCGGCCAAATTGTCGAACGACGCGGTCGTCATCAATTCTTTTTCGAAGTATTTCTGCATGACCGGCTGGCGCATCGGCTGGATGGTGGTGCCCGACGCGCTCTTGCGCGCGGTCGAGCGGCTGCAGCAAAATCTCGCGATCTCGGTGCCGACGCTCAGCCAAGTCGCGGCGGAGGCCGCCTTTGACGGCCGCGACGAAATGGAAGCCGTGAAGCGCGGCTACGTCGAGAACCGGAAAATCTTGATTGAAGGCCTGCCGCAGGCCGGGCTCGATCAGTTTCTACCCGCCGACGGCGCCTTTTATCTCTATGCCGACGTCTCGCGCTTCTCCAACGACAGCTTCGTCTTCGCGCAAAAGATGCTGCAAGAGACCCATGTGGCGGCGACGCCCGGCGTCGACTTCGACCCGGTGCGCGGCAAGCAATTCATCCGCTTCTGCTACGCGGGCTCGCGCGACGACATGCACGAGGCGGTGACGCGGATCGCGCGCTGGCTGAAGTAAGCGCGGCGCGCGCGACGAGCATCGCGCGCGAGCGCTCGCGAGTTACCCCTTCGACCACCAGCCCGAGCGGCGCGGACGGTTCGGGTCCGACTCGTTCTCTTCTCCGCGCGGCTGATGCACGGGTTCCGATCGCGGCGCGGGTGCCGCCGGCATCGCCGGGCCGCCTATTTCATCGATGCTCACGACGGGCGCGGGTTCGCGCACGGTCGAGCGGCGCCTTGGCGCTTCTTCCCGGGCGGGAGCGGGTTGCGGGGCCTCCGGCTTGAAACGCGGAGCTTCCGGCTCGAAATGCGTGGGCTGCTCCAAACTTTCGGCTGAGAAATGCGGCGCGGGCTCTTGTCCGGCAAATTCGCGCGGGCCGCCTTCGCCGGATTCTCCTGGCTGCTGCCCGGGGCGGTCGCGGCGATTGCGCCGCCCGCCGCGCCGGCCGCGGCGGCGGCGCTTGCGTTCGCCGTTCTCGCCGCGCGGCTCGCCGTCATCGCGTTCGCGATGCGCATGTCCGCTTGCTCCCTCGAGCGATTGCGGCGGGGGAACGAAGCCCTCGGTTTCGGCGAAGGCCTCGGGCGCGCTTTCGCCGTTGAAGTTTGGCGCCGGCATGCTTTCGCGCGGTTGCCCCCGGCCGCCGCGTCCTCGCCGCCCGCGACGGCGCCGGCGTTTTACGCCGCCTTCGTCCTCGGGCCTGGCCGGGCCGCCGCCGCGCGCTTCTTCCAGCTCCTCGCCAGCATCGGCGCTCTCTCCCTCGTCCGCGGGCTCTTCCGCGAGTTCGGGCGCGATCGAATCCGGCGCGATCCGGTGCGGAACCGGCGCCGGCCGCATTCGCGTGATGGCTCCGCGTTCGATCGCGAAATATTGCTGTCCCGACAAGCCCTCGTCCGACTGGATGAGGATGGCGGCGCCGAAATGCTCCTCGAGCCCGCGCAAATGCGCGCGCTTGTTGTTGAGCACATAGAGCGCGATGTCGGGCCGCGTGCGCGCCACGAGATCGTGCGACGCGCTCTTCATCAATTGGTCCTCGATCGCGCGCAAGAGCTGCAGGGCGACCGACGATACGGCGCGCACATGCCCGGTGCCGCCGCAGGCGGGGCAGACTTCGGTCGAGGATTCGAGCACGCCCGTGCGGATGCGCTGGCGCGACATTTCCATCAGCCCGAAATGCGAGATGCGCCCGACCTGGATGCGAGCGCGGTCGTGCTTGAGCGCGTCTTTCAACTTGCGCTCGACGTGCCGGTTGTTGCGTTTCTCCTCCATGTCGATGAAATCGATGACGATGAGGCCGGCAAGATCGCGCAGACGAAGCTGGCGCGCGATTTCCTCGGCGGCCTCGAGATTCGTCTTCAGCGCCGTGTCCTCGATGTGGTGCTCGCGCGTGGCGCGGCCGGAATTCACGTCGATCGAAACCAGCGCCTCGGTCGGGTTCATCACCACGTAACCGCCGGATTTCAACTGCACCGTCGGCGAGAACATCGCGTCGAGCTGGTGCTCGATGCCGTAGCGCACGAAAATCGGTTGTGGCTCCTGGTAAAGATGGATGTTGCCGGCGTGGGTCGGCATCAGCGTGTGCATGAATTCCGTGGCTTCCTGATAGCCCTCTGCGCCCGCGACGACGACTTCGTCGATGTCCTTGTTGTAGAGATCGCGGATCGCGCGCTTCGTCAGCGAACCTTCCTCGTAGACGAGCGCCGGCGCCTGCGATTTCAGCGTCATCTCCCGCACGGTTTCCCACAGCCGCAGGAGATATTCGAAGTCGCGCTTGATCTCGGCTTTGGTGCGCGCAGCGCCGGCGGTGCGCAGGATCACGCCCATGCCTTCCGGCACTTCGAGGTCCTCCACGAGTTCCTTCAGCCGCTGGCGGTCCTGCGTGCTCGTGATCTTGCGCGAAATGCCGCCGCCGCGCGAGGTGTTCGGCATCAAGACGCAATAGCGGCCGGCGAGCGATAGATACGTCGTGAGCGCCGCACCCTTGGTGCCGCGCTCTTCCTTCACCACCTGCACCAGCATCACCTGCCGGCGCTTGATGACTTCCTGAATCTTGTAGCGCCGGTGGCGGCGCGGCTGCCGCTCGGGCACTTCCTCGAGCGCACCGCCGCCGACCTGCTCGACGACTTCTTCCTCGTGGGGCTCTTCGCCGCCTTCTTCAGGCTCGGCCGGTGCCTCGGAAGCTTCCGCGGCGCCGCCGGACTCGTTGCCCATGGCTTCGCTGTCCGCGTGATGCTCGTGCTCGTGCCCGGACGCGGCACCGACTTCCTCCGGCGCCTCCTCGTCATGCGGAACTTCTTCCATTTGCGGCGCGTCGCTTTCCGCCGCCGGAGGCTCTGACGGAACTTCCGGCTCGCCCTCTGGCGCGGGTTCCGAAATCGTTTCTTCCCGCGCCGCCCGCCTCGCATGCTGGCGGCTGCGCCGTTCCTCGGACTCGCGAGCGGCGCGCTCGTCTTCCTCGATCAGCGCCTGCCGGTCGGCGACCGGAATTTGATAATAGTCGGGATGGATTTCGCTGAAGGCGAGAAAGCCGTGGCGGTTGCCGCCGTAATCGACGAAGCAGGCTTGCAGCGAAGGCTCGACGCGGGTGACCTTGGCTAGATAGATGTTCCCGCGCAATTGCCGACGGTTTGCGGCCTCGAAGTCGAATTCCTCGACGCGGCTGCCGCGCACCACCACCACCCGCGTTTCCTCGGGGTGGGAGGCGTCGATGAGCATTTTATTGGGCATGATAATCTCTCGACGCGGCGCGCTCTTGCGGCACCGCGCATGACCGCGCGCTCGGAGAAAAGGGCGCGCTGGTTGGACTGGATGAAAAGACGAGGGGCGGCGCCGAAAGCACCGTCACGAATGCGAACGAAAATGTCGGCCGGAAAGTCGTTGTTCAAAAACTCGACCGGCAGCGTCATCGCGCCCATGTCCTCGACCCGATTGCAGACGGAAATATCGCCGTCCGGCTCATGGCGCTGATCCGGGGCCGCGCGTCGCGATGTCGGTCTTCAACACCGGCGCTGCGTGCGCCCTTCGCGGATTGCCGGAACGAATCCGGCGCGAACCACGAGCTGACTCTGTATTAGGACCCGGAATCGGGATTTGCAAGGCTGGGAGGCCGAAAAAAGCGCTCCAACGCCATAATTCAGGTCACGGTCTCGAGCGTATCGGCCAGGAGTTCCGGCGCGTCGACCATGACCTCGTGGCCGCAGTCGAGCGTGAGCGTTCTCCAGCCCTTGTCCGCCTGCAGCTCCGCCACGAACCCATCGAAGGCATGGGAGCGCCATTTCGTGGCGCGGATATAGACCTTGCTCGGAACCCGTTCGCGCCCGCCGGTCAGGCGGATTTTTTCGTTGAAACTCGCATAGGGATGCGGGACGCAATGGCTGTTAACCCAATCGCGATGACGCTCGTTAACGCCGAAACTCTCCGCCGAAATCGGCGGGATCGAAAGGCCACCATGGGCCGCGGCCTTTGCGTCCCATTCGGCCTTGAGCGAGAGAGGCCAATAGTCGCTCATCGCCTTGCCGTCCGTGGGCACGAAGCCGTCGAGGATAACGAGCGCGCGAATGCGCTCGGGCATTCGGTCGGCGACCCCCGAAACCACCATGCCGCCATAGGAGTGGCCGACGAGCACGATGCCGGAGAGATCCTCGGCGGTTATCAGCCGGCAAATGTCCTCGATATGGGTCGAAAGATTCACCGTCTTGTCGAGGAGGTGCGCCCGCTCGCCGAGGCCGGTGAGCGTCGGCGCGAATACGTGCGCACCGCCGGCTTTCAGCCGGTCGGCGACGAAGCGCCAGCACCAGCCGCCGTGCCAGGCGCCATGGACGAGGACAAAAGTAGCGGGTGAGGACGAACGCATGCGCGCACTTTATAGCAACACCTCGATGGTCAGCGGCAACCTACCCTTAACCATGGCGCGGTAATCCATGAGGCCACGGCGAGCCGGTGTTGCGTCATGGGTCGGGTTTTGTTGCGTCTGTCGGGGTGGGGGCTCGTTTTCGCCCTCGCGACGCTTTTTTACCTGCAGCCCTCCGCCTCCTCACCGAAGACCGTTCCCGCCCAGAAGGCGCCCGCCGCCGAGCCGGTCAGTCCCGCCCGGTTGCAGAAGGGCGTGGTCGCTCTCGACGCTCGCCTCGGCGGTGATGAGCAGAAGACGCGGCTCGTCGTGGATCTCTCGCGCAAGGTCGAGATTTCCGCCTTCACGCTCGCCGATCCCTATCGCGTCATCGTCGACCTGCCGGACGTTACCTTCGATCTTCCCGCTGCCGCCGGCCGGCTCGGGCGCGGGCTCGTCACAAGCTATCGCTACGGCCTGATCGGCCCCGGCAAGGCGCGCATCGTGCTCGACACCAGGGGGCCGGTCGCCATCGACCGCTCCTTCGTGCTCGCGGAATTCGACGACCAGCCTGCGCGTCTGGTGATCGACATCGTCGCGAGCGACCGCTCGAGCGTGCAAAAGAAAGGCTCGGCGCAAAAGGCGGTCGCGGTGGTGGCCGCGCCCGCACCGCTCGCGGCGGCGCCGCGCCCGGTCGAGCAAAGAATGCCGCTCGCGAACGAAGGCCGGCCCGCGATCGTAATCGACCCCGGCCATGGCGGCGGCGATTCCGGCGCCCATTCCGCGAATGGCGACGAGGAGAAGGCGGTGGTGCTCGCGGTCGCGCACCGCCTGCGCGAGAAGCTCGAGCGGCTCGGGCGCTATCGCGTGGCGATGACGCGCACCGACGACGGCTTCGTCTCGCTCGCCGACCGCGTCAAGATCGCGCGCGACAACCAGGCGGCGCTGTTCATTTCCATCCACGCCGATTTCCTGTCGAAGCGGGAGGGCGACGCGCGCGGCGCCACCGTCTACACCGTCTCCGACCGCGCCTCCGACGCCGAGGCCGCGCGCCTTGCCGAGAAGGAAAACAAGGCGGACCTCATCGCCGGCATGGACCTCTCGGCGCAGAGCGAGGACATCGTCAACATCCTCTACGACCTCACCCACCGCGAGACGAAGAATTTCTCCTCGCTGTTCCAGCGCACCCTCGTCGCGCAGATGAAGGCGGGCGGCGTTCTCACCCACCAGGATTCGATGCGCGCGGCGGGCTTCGTGGTGCTGAAGGCGCCGGACATTCCCTCGGTGCTGGTCGAGCTCGGCTATCTCTCGAATCCCGAGGACACGAAGAACCTCGTCTCCGACGCCTGGCGCGACAAGGCCGCGGATGCGATGGTCACCGCGATCCAGGCCTTCTTCGCGACCCGGCCGGCGATCGCGCAGACGCAGGTGCGATAGTTCTCAGCTTTTCTTGAACGCCCCGTGCCGGCCTTCGCCACCGGAGAAACGCGCGGCACCTTGTAGCGTTTCGCCCGATCGGATGGTCGAAAGGCCGCGCGCGATCTCGTTCTTGATCGCGTCGGCGTCGGACAATTCCCACTGCTCGAGCGAGGAAAGCCGGTCGCCGCGCATGCAGGCTTGCGGAAAAGCGCAAAGTTGCTCCGCGAGTGCGATCGCCGCCGTGAGCGCCTGACCATTCTCCACCACGCGGTTGACGAGCCCCATTTGCAGCGCCTCGTCGGCCCCGACCGGACGGCCGGTGAGGATTAGGTCCATGGCATGGCTCTGGCCGATCAGGCGCGGCAGCCGGATCGTGCCGAGATCGATCAACGGCACGCCGAAGCGGCGGCAAAAGACGCCGAGGGTCGCCGCGCGCGCGGCGACGCGGAGGTCGCACCAGAGCGCCAATTCAAGACCGCCCGCCACCGCGTAGCCCTCGATCGCGGCGATCACCGGTTTCGAGAGCCGGAGCCGCGTGCAGCCCATCGGCGCGAAATCGCCCTCGGGCTCGATCGGCCGCCGCTCGCCGGCGGCGAACGCCTGCAGGTCGGCGCCGGCGCAAAAGTTTCCGTCGGCGCCCGCAAGAATCGCGACATCGAGGGCGGCGTCCGCGTCGAACGCCTTGAAGGCGTCATGCAGCGCCCGCGCGGTGGCGAGATCGACCGCGTTCCGCCGCTCAGGACGATCGATGGTGACAATCGCAAGCCGCCCGCGCCGCTCTTCCCTGATCGATCCGGCCATCGCCTTGCTCCCGCCTCATACCAGCATAGACCCACTCGCCGTGGGCCTCGCAAACGAATAACATCGCAGGCGAAGAATCCACCCCGCGAATGCCGGGGATGTCACGGGAATATTGAGGGAGGCGAACAATGGCGAT